>JBMOPR010000674.1:0-8046 GCA_049323075.1 Pseudomonadota bacterium | reverse complement strand
ACGAACATGAAGGTCAGCAGGATGCCCATGTCAGCCTGGAACTTGATGTCGGAGAACGCCCAGGTACCCACGCACAGTGCCAGCGATACTGCCGTGAACGTGATGGCCTTGCCCGTCACACACAGCGTGTTGAAATAGGCTTCGCGCAGATCCTGGCCCTTGGCCATGAACTCCATCATCTTCGAGTAGATGTAGATACCGTAATCCACACCGATTCCCACACCCAGCGCAATTACCGGCAGCGTTCCCACTTTCAACCCCATGCCGAAAACCGCCATCAGCGCTTCGCACAGCAGCGACGTCAGCACCAGCGGCGTGATCACGCAGATCACGGCGATGATGGAGAAGCGGAATGTCAGCCAGCACATGATGATCACGATGCCGTACACCAGCCACATCATGGTACTGGCAGCGCGTTCCACGGTCTGGTTGGTGGCGGCCTCGACCCCGGCGTTACCTGTCGCCAGCACGAACCGGGCGACCTCCGGATTGTCATTCTCCCTGGCAAAATCCTCCGCAGCCCTGGTGACGGCCTTGAGCGTTTCCGCCTTGTGATCCTGCAGGAACACGATCACCGGCGCCAGGCTGCAGCTGACGTTCATCAGGCTGGACACCATGTCTGACGGCATCGAGTTGTTGAGAATTTCCTCCACCTTGGTGAGCTGCTGCCACTTCAGGTTGCCTTCGTTGACGCCGGCGAGCATGCGCTTGGACACCGTCACCAGCGACACTGCCGACTGCACGCCGGGCACGTTTTCCATATGCCACATGAAGCGGTCCATGGCTTCCACCACCGGATAGCTGGTGCACTTGTCCGGCTGGGTTTCCACCATTACCACCAGCACGTCGGCGCTGACAGAATAATTCGAGGTAACGAACGCATCGTCGCGGTTGTAGCGGGAATCCGGCCACAGTTCCGGCGCGCCCGGATCGAGGTCACCGGTCTTCAGATCCTTCGCCTTGTAGAACGACCAGCCGCCCAGAATCGCCGCAATCAGGATAGACACCGCCGCGATGCGCGGATCAGCGAACTTGGACAGGAACAGCCAGGCCTTCTGCGGTTTGGAACGCTTGCGCAGCACCTGGTTGATTGCCGCCTGGCTGACACCGGTATAACTGAAGAGCACTTTCACCAGAATCAGGTTGGTGAAGGTGACCACCAGCGTACCGGCACCGGCCGCGATGGCCAGTTCCTTGATCACGCGAATGTCGATGATGATCAGCGAGTAGAAACCGATGGCATCGCACAGCAACGCTGAAGCGCCTGCCGCGAACAGGGAGCGGAACACAGTGCGCGCCGCCGGCAGGTTCTCCTGCCCTTCCGCCCGCGCCACCGCAAAACTCTGCACGATCTGCACGCTGTGGCTCACCGCGATGGCAAAAATCAGGAACGGCACCAGCATGGAATAGGGATCGAGCCCGTAGCCCAGCAGGGTGATGATACCCATCTGCCAGATCACCGCACTGACTGACGTAAGCGTCACCACCAGGGAACTGCGCAGGCAGCGGGTATCCATCAGCAGCAGCAGGAACGTGAGCACCAGCGCGATGATGAAGAAGGTGGCCACCTCGATGGCACCATCCATCATGTCACCGATCTTCTTGCCGAAGCCGACGATATGAATCTTGATCTTGTCGTTCTGGAAGCGGTCGCGGATTTTTTCTTCCAGCGCGTGGGACAGCTTGCGGTAATCGTGTTTCTGCCCCTTGCTGGCATCCAGGAACAGCAGCGGCACATACACAATGGCCGACTTGAAATTGTCACCCACCAGCCGCCCGACCTGACCGGAACGCAGCACGTTGGTCTGCACCACCTTGAGCGATGCTTCCGAGCCGTCATAATCCGGCGGAATCACCTCACCGCCACGGAAACCTTCTTCGGTCACCTCGATCCAGCGTACATCCGGTGTCCACAGTGACTGGATCTTGGACTTGTCCACACCTTCGATATAGAAGGCCTCGTCCGTTACCAGACGCAGAACTTCCAGAAACTCGGCATTGAAGATGTCGCCTTCGGTGACTTCCACTGCGATGCGCAAATCATTGCCAAGGCTGAGATCATCCTTGTGCTTGAACCAGTTCTGGATGTACTCGTGGTGCATGGGCACCATTTTTTCCAGGCTGCTGTCCATCTTCAGGTGAACGGCAAAATAGCCGAAGAAAATGGTCAGCAGGAAAAAGGCCACCACGTACCAGGCGCGGTAGGTGAAGACCAGATGTTCACAGGTTTTGACGAAACGGCTGTTCTCCATCATGTCAGTTCGGCCCCTTCTGCGCGGGGTGGAACGTAACGGGAACAGCAGGTGGGAATTTGCGATCGCACATCGCGGAAGACCTCAGAGAAATGGCCGCATGCGCGGCAAAAAGAAAACAAGTAAAGGTATTTGATTTTTAGCGGATTTAGCCTACACAAAGCATAATCGGACTTTTGTTAATGTCCAATATAGGCCCGTGGCCGGTTGACCCAGGTTTTGGACGCCTGGGGCAACCTGTCCAGGTACTGGCTTTAGCAACAACGTGGCCGGTCGCTGCCACTCTCGTACCGGGATTTCTGGGCCTCATCATAGAACGCCCGGCGCGACAAAACCGGCAGCCCGGGATGCGCTTCCCGCATGTGGTCCAGATAGCGTTCGTAGTTGGGCAGGCCCAGCAGGCGGTCGAGAGCCTCGCGCCATTGGGCCAGGCCAGCCTTCCGTGCCACGCCGGACTGGGGTTTCAGACTCATGCCCCACCCCCCAGTGCAAATTCCTGCGCCGGCGCTTCCTTCAGTTGCGACGGTTGCCCGCGCCAGATCCGCCAGCAGGCCCGCACCGACACCAGCGTCATGCTGATGACGCAGAACGCGAACAGCGCGCACAGGGCCGCGTCCACCTGATCGTTGAACACGATGCGGGACATGTCCTCCAGCGACTTGGCCGGTGCCAGCACCTGGCCCTGGTCCAGCGCCGCGCCGAATTTGTCGGCGTGGGACAGGAAGCCCACCCGCACATCCGGGCTGAACAGCTTGTGCCAGCTGCCGGTCAGGGTCACGATCAGCAGCCACAGTGCCGGCACTGCCGTCACCAGCACCATCCAGCCACGCTGCATTTTCACCAGCATCACGGTCACGAACAGCAGCGCCATCACCGCCAGCATCTGGTTGGCGATGCCGAACAGCGGCCACAGGGTGTTGATGCCCCCCAGCGGATCGATCACCCCCTGATACAGGAAGAAGCCCCAGCCCGCCACGCAGAGGGAGGTGGCCAGCAGGTTGGCGGTCCAGGAATGGGTGTGGCCCAAGGCGGGAAAGGCCGGCGCCAGCATGTCCTGGATCATGAAGCGGCCGACACGGGTGCCCGCATCCAGAGTAGTAAGAATGAACAGGGCTTCGAACAGGATCGCGAAGTGGTACCAGAAGGCCATCATGCCCGGACCGCCAAACACGCTGCTGAAGATCTGCGCCATGCCTACCGCCAGGGTAGGTGCTCCGCCAGCGCGGGACAAAATGGTGTTCTCGCCGATCTGCTCGGCGGTGAGCGTCAGCATTTCCGGCGTCACCACAAAGCCCCAGCTGCTGATCACCTGCGCCGCCTGCTCCGGCGTGGTACCGATCAGGGCCGCCGGGCTGTTCAGCGCGAAATAAACGCCGGGGGTCAGCACGCAGGCCGCCACCATCGCCATCACCGCAACAAAGGATTCCATCAGCATGGCGCCGTAACCGATGGGCCGGATATGGGACTCGCGCTCGATCAGCTTGGGCGTGGTGCCTGACGACACCAGCGCATGGAAGCCGGACACCGTGCCACAGGCAATGGTGATGAACAGGAACGGGAACAGGCTGCCGGCGAAAACCGGCCCAGTGCCATCGATGAATTGGGTCAGGGCCGGCATCTGCAGGTCCGGCATGGTGATCAGGATGCCCACGGCCAGACCGACGATGGTACCTATTTTCAGGAAGGTACTCAGGTAGTCCCGCGGCGCCAGCAGCAGCCACACCGGCAGCACCGAGGCAATGAATCCGTAAATGATCAGGCCCCAGGCCAGGGTGGTACCGTCCAGCGAGAACAGCGGCGCCAGATCAGGATGGCTCGCCACCCACTGCCCCAGATACAGCGCGCCGATCAACAGCACCAGGCCAATTGCCGATACTTCCCCCACCCGTCCCGGCCGCAGGTAACGCAGGTACACGCCCATGAACAGTGCAATGGGCACCGTCGCCAACAGGGTGGACACCCCCCAGGGGCTGCCAATCAGCGCCTTCACCACCACCAGCGCCAGCACCGCCAGCAGGATGATCATGATCGCCAGAATTCCCACCATCGCCAGCTTGCCGGCAAACGTACCGATTTCCTCGCGGATCATGTCGCCCAGGGACTTGCCATTGCGGCGGACCGAGGCGAACAGCACCACCATGTCCTGCACCGCGCCAGCAAACAGCACCCCCACGATCAGCCACAGGGTGCCGGGCAGATAACCCATCTGCGCCGCCAGTACCGGGCCGATCAAGGGGCCGGCGCCGGCGATGGCCGCAAAGTGATGGCCAAACAGCACGGCCTTGTGGGTGGGCACGAAATCCCGGCCGTCGTTGACGACCTGGGCGGGCGTGGCACGGCGGTCGTTGATCTGCAGCACCCGGTTCGCAATAAACAGGCTGTAATAGCGGTAGCCAATGGCATACACCGACACCGCCGTCACTACCAGCCAGAGCGCGTTGATGGTCTCGCCCCGGTGCAGCGCCAGGGTGGTCAGTCCGCCGATGGCCGTCAGGCCGATGAGAATCCAGAGGGGAATGCGCAGCCAGGCGAGTTTCACGCGGTGTCTCCTGTTTGGTTTGGCGATGGGGTAGCGGCGGCTGAGTAGCGTACCGCAGAACCCCGGTTAACAACACCGGGGCTTATGCCAAAAAACAGGTGGCTTCAGCGACGCCCACCACTGGAAACAACCGATGTCCTCAATTTTAGTGCGACTGCATCGGTTGGGGCCTGGCAAAAAAGTAGCCCTGCCCCCACTCGGTGCCCAGGGACTGCAATGTCGCCAGCTCCTGCGCATTTTCAATGCCCTCGGCAATCAGGTGGTAGCGACGGCAGCGGGAGAACGCGATCAGTGCCGTCGCCAGGGCCTGCCGCTCCTCATCCTTGTCGATATCCTGAATCAGGCTGATGTCCAGCTTGATGATATCGGGCATCAGCTGCAGGATGTGGCGCAGGCTGGCATAACCCGCCCCCGCATCATCAATGGCAACCCGGGCACCTCGCTCCCGCAGCGGCGCCAGCTTGTCCCGCAGTGCGGAATAGTCCTTGATAATGGCATGTTCAGTGATTTCCAGTACCAGGTGTTCAAGCAACCCGGTCCCGAACAACTCGGACAAGTCGCTCTGCAGAATGAAGTCCGGTGTGAGATTCAGCGCGACGAAGATGTCATTGGTCAGGCGGGCCATGATCTGGCGGGCCTTTTCAATGGTTCTCAGGCCCAGAGCCTGCGACATGCCCACCCGGGCCGCGTCATCGAACAGCTCGTCCGGGCGCATCCGGATGGCACCCTCCACCCGTGACAGCAGCTCATAGCCCACGGTGGACCCGCTCTGCAGATCAATGATGGGCTGGCCCACCAGCACCAACTGGTCCTTCGCCATCAGCTCGACAATGCGGGACCGCATCAGGTGCACGCTGTCGAGTGCATACAGGTGCTTGCTGATCAGGGCGCCGGCCAGATCCGCAAATACCCGCACCATGGCCAGATCACGTTCATCGAGGCTGTCATCACCGTAGCGGCTGAAGGTGCAGAAGGTTCCGAACACGCTGCCACTGGTCAACCGGATCGGCACGCTGACATGGGCACCCACCGGCAGGACCTGGGTCACCGGCAGCGCACAGGCCGCCGGCAGCCGTTGCGCATTGGTGATCAGTTCCGGTAAACGCCCGTCCACCACCCGCTGGCAATAGCTCTCATCCAGCGGATCGCCCTGCCCGACCCTGATGATTTCCACCCCCTGCTGCGAATCCACGAAGCGGAACACCCGCCGGCCGGAGGTGAACTCCGACACGAAGGCCACTTCCATGTTCAACCGTTTGCGCACCGACTGTACCAGACAGCTCATGGTGTCAGAGAAAGAGTCCTCACCGCCGGACAGTTGACCGAACAAAACGTCTGCTAAATGATCGACTTGGCTGGCACGTTGAATAGTGTCCATCTCCATATTCCCTTACGTTATCGTTCATCCAGGAAACACAGAGTATAGACAAGGGTGAACACTGGGAATGTTCAATTGAAATGACGAGAAATAACGCTCAAGTGATAAGGGTTCCGGCCGATAACCTAAATACGCTGTCGTCCGCCGTTCAAGAGGTCATCATGGACACACCCAGTATTGCGAGTCTGGCAACCCGCATGTCCAGTGCAGAATTCCAGCAAACCAAGGAAATCGCCGTGCTCAAGAAAGCCATCGATCTGCAGGCCCAGGGCGCGCTGCAACTGCTGGAAGCCATTGCGCCGCTGCCGACCCTGTCGTCCAGCGGCGGCGTGGCCGGTCAGGTGATCAACGTCACCGCCTGAAGCGACCTTTCCCTATTGTCCCAACAGCCGTATTGAACCAATGCCGACACAGACAGTGCCGGCCTCCCGTGCTCAATACTTGAACCGGTTTCAATCCTTGATCCGACTCTAATCCTTGATCCTGTATTCCGCCGACCGCGCGTGGGCCGTCAGGCTTTCGCCCCGCGCCAGCACCGACGCCACCTTGCCCAGCGTACTGGCACCCTGCGGCGAGCAATGAATCAGAGAACTGCGCTTCTGGAAATCGTACACACCCAGCGGCGAGGAATAGCGCGCGGTACTGGACGTGGGCAGCACGTGATTGGGGCCCGCACAATAGTCGCCGATGGCCTCGGCGGTGTGACGGCCCATGAAAATGGCACCGGCATGACGGACTTTCTCTGCCAGCGCGACGGGATTTTCCACCGACAGCTCCAGGTGCTCCGGCGCGATGCGGTTCACCAGTTCGGCCGCCTGCTCCAGATCCTTCACCAGAATCAAAGCACCGCGATTTTTCAGTGACACCCGGGCAATGCTTTCGCGTTCCAGTGTCGGCAGCAGGCGCGCCATGGCGGCTTTCACTTTTTGCAGGAAGTCGCGGTCGGGGGAAATCAGAATCGACTGTGCATCTTCATCGTGCTCGGCCTGGGAAAACAGGTCCAGCGCAATCCAGTCGGGATCGGTTTTGCCGTCGCAGACCACCAGAATTTCCGACGGCCCGGCAATCATGTCGATGCCCACCTGGCCGAACACCATGCGTTTGGCGGTCGCCACATAAATATTGCCAGGGCCCACAATTTTATCGACGCGGGGAACGGTAGCCGTGCCATACGCCAGCGCCGCCACCGCCTGGGCACCACCCACCGTAATCAGCTTGTCCACGCCTGCGATCGCAGCCGCAGCAAACACCATTTCATTCACTTCGCCACCGGGGGTCGGCACCACCATGATGACGTCTTTCACGCCCGCCACTTTCGCCGGAATCGCATTCATCAACACGGAAGACGGATACGATGCCTTGCCGCCGGGAACATAAATGCCAACGCGGTCCAGCGGGGTGATTTTCTGGCCCAGCACGGTGCCGTCGGCTTCGGTGAACTGCCAGGAATCCTGCTTCTGGTGCTGGTGATAAACCCGCACGCGCTGCGCGGCGGTTTCCAGCGCCTGGCGCTGATCGGCGGGAATGTTTTCCAGCGCCTGTTGCAGACGGGACTGCGGCACCACCAGCTCGGCAGCAGACTGCGCATTCACCCGATCGAATTTCTGCGTGTATTCCAGCAGCGCAGTGTCGCCGCGTTTGCGTACGTCGTTCACGATATCGGTAACGGCATTTAATACCCGATGATCCGACACACTTTCCCAGGCCAGCAACGCATCAAGGCGCTGTGCGAAATCGCGTTGATTGGCATCCAGTTCTGTGATGTCGAAATTCATGCAGCTTCCTCTCTTGGTACAGTACCAAAATAACACGCTGTAGAGCGCCGGGGCTTCAAAAGGCTGCGGGAAGGCCGGTATTCAGGACATGTCACCTGGCCT
>JBMOPR010000673.1:0-8051 GCA_049323075.1 Pseudomonadota bacterium | reverse complement strand
CAGGTGCTGAAAGATCCCAGTCTCACCTCGCGGGTGCTGCAGGTGTCCAATTGCGTGATGTACAAGGGCATGGGCGGCTCGATCAAGACAATCACCCGGGCCATTGTCATGCTGGGTTTCACCACGATTCGTGATGTCACCCTGTCGATGCAGATTCTTGACAATATCCTCAAGCACAAACCGTCCCAGCACCTGATGGGACAGATCGCCAATTCCTTTCATGCTGCCATGCAGGCGCGTGGAATGCTGAAGAACGTCAAGGCGGCCCAGCAGGAAGAAATTTTCATTTCCACGCTATTGCTGCATTTTTCCGAACTGTCGATGCTGTCGCGGGATGATGAAGTCAGCCGGCGACTCAATCACCTGATCGAGCAGGGGCAGTTGCCATCGGCCGCGGCCAGCGAAGTGATGGGCTGCACGTTCGACGAGTTGTCCCTGGCGTTGGCGAAACAATGGAATCTGGGCGACATCCTGATTCAGGCACTGTGCCGGCCCGATGTGCCGTCACGTCCGGTGCAGGCGGTGCTGCTCAGTGATGAACTCAGTCAGGTTGCACAGCTGGGCTGGAATGCCGATCCGGTGCGCAATGTGATCCGCAAGATTGCTCGGTTTCGCGAAATTTCCTTCGATGAAGCCGAAGTGCAGGTGATCGAAACCGCGAACCTGGCCCATGAAATGGCAGTGCATTACGGCGCAGCCCGGGTGCGGCATCTGATTCCCCATACTCATCCGGCCGAGGACGAGATTGAAACGCCGTCAGCGCTGATGCGGCGCAATGCAGCCAAGGCAGCGGCACCCGCTGCGCCGGTTGAATCAAAGTCCGAAGCCGCCGTCAAAACGTCTGCGGCTGAACCGGTCGCTGCTTCGAATGCGGCCGTTACCGTGTCGCCTGTATCCCACGCAGAAGACGAAGGCATCGAAGACATGATCGCACTGGCGCTGTCGGGCGGTCGAGCACCCGCAAAGCCGGTGTTGAGCGAGGATGTGACCGCGCTGGTGGGCGAATCCAGAGCCACTGCGCCCAGTGGCGTAGGCAATGCAGAACTGCAGATCAACATCATGCAGGAACTGACCCGGCTCATTGCCGACAAGCGCATGGACGTAAACAAGATGCTGGATCTGGTGCTGGAAGGCATGCACACGGCCATCGGACTGGAACGGGTGGTGATGTCGCTGGTATCAAGAGATCGCAAGAAACTGGCGCCCAAGTTTTTCAAGGGCAACACCGACGACGCCTTTCGCGAAGGATTCAAGTTGAAACTGGACGAAGAGAACGCATTTTCGGCCTGCCTGTTGCAATCCCAGCAGTTATGGATCGGGTCCAAGCTGATGGCGGGCAGGGCCTACCTGCATACGGCCCAATTGCAGAAAGTGCTCGGCTGCAAGGAGTATCTGGTGGCGCCTATCATCGTCGCGCGCAAACCGATTGGCGTCTTCTACGGTGATTGTGCCATGACGCGCAAGCCCCTCAATGACCAGCAGTATGCGGGTTTCAATATGCTGGCACAGCAGGCTGGTCTGGCACTGACTGCCGTGAATGGCTGAACGGTACCTGCAACATCCTCAGGGAATCCAGATCACCAGCTGATGTCCTGCCTTCAATTGGGCGTTCGGCGCCAGACCATTCCACTGCGCCAGCGTTTTGATTCCCACGTTATATTGTTTTGCAATCACCCACAGTGACTCCCCGGGAGCAACCTTGTGCAACTGCCGGGTTTTGCCTGCCGGTGCGGGTGCCCCGGCTCCGGGCGCAGGTGTGGCTGCTTTGGCCGATGCAACCGCTGGCGGTCGCTGGCTGCCGTGCGGAACCAGCAGCGTTCTGCCAGCCTGCAGCCGGTCGCTGGTCATGTGATTGATGGATTTCAGTTCTGCCGGCGTTATATTGAAGCGACGGGCGATGGTGCTGACACTGTCGCCACTGCGTATCGTGTACTGGTCCCATTGCATGCGTTTACCGACGGGAACGCTGGCCAGTGCCTGGCGGAATCCGTCGGCCCGGGCAACCGGCACCAGCAGGCGGTGCGGCCCGACAGGATCGGTGGCGCTGCCGCGAAAGGCCGGATTCAGGCGCCGCAGTTCCGTCGTGCTGATGCCCGCCATGCGCGCAGCTTCGTTCAGATCCAGTTGGCCCTGGGTATCAACCGCCGTGAAATAGGGGCGGTTCGGAATCGGGTGCAGGTTGAACTGGTAGCGGGCGGGATCGTCTATCAGTTGTGCGAGTGCCAGCAGTTTCGGGATGTACAGCCGGGTAACCTGGCGCAGGTTCAGGGACCAGTAATCGGCAGGCAGTCCGCGCTTGCGATTGGCGCTGATCGCATTGTCGATGCTGGCTTCACCGGCGTTATAGGCGGCCAGCGTCAGCAGCCAGTCACCATCGAAATGCCGGTTCAACAATTCCAGATAGCGTAACGCGGCGTCGGTGGATGCCACCACGTCGAAACGCCCTTCATACCAGCTGCTCTGGCGCACGCCCAGGATTTTGGCCGTGCCCGGCATCAGCTGCCACAGACCTGCCGGGCCACGGCCCCGGGCGGCGGGGTTGTATCCACTCTCAATGATCGGGATCAACGCCAGTTCTGCGGGCAGGCCGCGGCGGATGGCCTCGGTCTGGACATAGTGGTAGTACGGTTCCGCCTGAGTCAGGACCTGGTTCAGATGGCGGCTGTTGCGGATATGCCAGTTGCGCTGCTCACGGATACGGGCATTGTCCAGTTCCAGATCCAGCTGTGCGTAATCGCGGAAGGTATCCCAGACCGTAACGGGTGCGCTGGGTGCGGCCTCGGCCGGTGCTGAATCGGTGGGGGTTATGCGACGGTTCTTGCGCGGCTTTGGCGGCAGGGGAATTTCGTCGGCAGCGACGGGTTCTGGCGGAACGCTCTCAACGACGGGTGGTGGCGAGGCAACCGGCGGGATTGCCGGCGGCGCCTCGCGTCCGGGGAACAGGGCGCAGCCCGCAATCCAGAAAACGGCCAGCGTCAGCGACGCAAATCGAAACACCTGACGTTGCACGAATCACCCTTGAGTTCAAGTTGTTTATTACGTTATAAACCCAACTTGTTGTAATCAAAGAGTTGTCAGGTTTTTTGACTGCTGGTTAAAAATGATCCTTCCAGGCTCGAAGTCTAGCAAAGGTCTGTGCTTCGCTGGCGGGACGGGCACCACAATTCCGGCTCACCGCCTCGATGACGGGCGCCTGATCCGTGCGCAGGAAGGGATTCACTTTCAATTCCAGCGCCAGGGTGGACGGCAGGCTGGGCAAATGGTCCGCGCGCAGTTGCTCCACTGCGGTCTTGCGCTGCTGGATGTCCAGATTGTCCGGCTCCACCGCCAGGGCGAATTTCAGGTTGGAAAGCGTGTACTCGTGGGTGCAGAACACCCGTGTTTCCCCCGGCAGGCGCCGGAACAGGCCCAGCGAGTGGAACATTTGTTCCGGCGTGCCTTCGAACAGGCGGCCGCAGCCAGAGGAAAACAGGGTATCGCCGCAGAACAGGACCGGGCCAGTGCTGGCGCCGGTTCCGAAATACGCGATGTGCCCCAGCGTGTGACCCGGCACGTCCAGCACCTGCAGCTCCAGACCCAGTGGCAACTGGACCCTGTCACCCTGCTGCAACGCCTGGGTGCGCGCAGGAATGTGTTCCCGCGCCGGACCCCACACGGGAATGCCTGGCCACTGTTCCACCAGCGTGTTGATACCGGCGATGTGGTCCGGGTGGTGATGCGTCACCAGAATGCCCGCCAGTTGCAGGCCCTGTTGTTGCAGATAGCGTTGCACCGGGCCGGCGTCGCCGGGGTCCACCACCACCGCAAGCTGCTGATTGTGCAGGCACCAGATGTAGTTGTCGGAAAAGGCAGAAACGGGATGGATGTGCAGGTTGCTCATGGCAAAAAGAACTCTCGCTGGCGTCGAAGTTTTGTTAATCTGAAGGACACCTTTAATGTATCGCCAATGAAGGAATCCGCCTACCACCATGACGCTGCCCCGACTCTTCAAGCCCTTTCAGCAGGTGCACGGCGATGACGTTCATCGTCTGATGAGTGACTGGTTCAGGAGTGAACTGGGGTGTCAGGTGCTGGACGCCGAGCGCGACCTGCTGGAACACCTGCTGCCTTCGATGTTCGGCTATTACCTGGTGCAGACGGGCGTGGGCGAGCCACAGTGGCTGGCGTCCAGCAGCACCATTCACTGCAAGCTTTATCTGTGTGAACAGCCTTACCAGTCGCCTCACTATCATTGCGTTGCCAGCCGGCCGGATGACATGGCGATTGCCACTGAAAGCATCGATGTGGCGCTGTTGCATCACAGCCTGGATTTTGAAAGCGAGCCACACCGCGCATTGCGGGAAGTGGCGCGCACCGTCATTCCTGGTGGCAAGATCCTGATCGTGGGATTCAATCCCTGGAGTCTGTGGGGTATCTGGCGCCTGTTGCGCAAGCAGACGACGCACTTTCCCTGGAGCGGCAATTTCATCAGCCCGCTGCGCATGTCGGACTGGCTGAAGCTGCTGGATTTTCATGTGGAAGGCTGCGAAAGCCTGATCCACGGTCTGCCTACCGCGAACCCGCGCACGGGCAAACTGTTCGGCTGGCTGTCGTACCTGATACAGCGCATCTGGACCCAGCGCGGCGCCATCTATGTACTGGTGGCAACCAAGCAGGTAGCCACCGTCACGCCGATCAAACCCCGTTTCCGCACTGTGCGTGAATCGTTCGCCAACATCCCCATTGCCGGCATCGCCAAACCGTCCACCCGCAAGGGCTGGCGGCTGGATCGCCATTCGGATTCATGACGCACACCCCATGTGCCATCGACACCTGAGCAAGGAATTCTGATGCAGGAAGTGGAAATCTTTACCGACGGCGCCTGCAAGGGCAATCCGGGCCCCGGCGGCTGGGGCGTGGTGCTGCGCTACAAGGGGCAGACGAAAACCCTCAAAGGCGCTGAAGCCGACACTACCAACAATCGCATGGAACTCACCGCCGCGCTGGAAGGACTGAAATCCCTCAAGCGCCCCTGCAAGGTGGCGCTGACCACCGACTCGGAGTACGTGCGCAAGGGCATCACCGAGTGGATTCATGGCTGGAAACAGAAAGGCTGGCGCACCGCCAGCAAGCAGCCGGTGAAAAATGCCGACCTGTGGCAGGCGCTGGATGAAGCCGCCCGCAAGCACGACGTGCAATGGCACTGGGTGAAAGGCCACAGCGGCCATCCCGAAAACGAACTGTGCGATCAACTGGCCAATGAGGCTATCGAAGAAATGACAAGGCCGCGCCGCGCATGAGACAGATCATCCTGGATACCGAAACCACGGGCCTGGAACCCGCCGAGGGCCATCGCATCATTGAAATCGGCTGCGTGGAAATGGTGAACCGCCGTCTGACCGGCAACAATTTCCACCGCTACCTGCAGCCAGACCGCGAGATCGACAGCGGTGCTATCGAAGTGCACGGCATCACCAATGAATTTCTCGCCGACAAACCGCGCTTCGCCGAGGTGGTGCAGGAGTTCGTCGATTTCGTGCGGGGTGCGGAACTCATCATCCACAATGCCGCGTTCGACGTAGGTTTCCTCAATGCCGAATTCCAGCGCATAGGCACCCACATGGGCACCGTTGCGGACTATTGCACAGTGCTGGACACGCTGCTGATGGCGCGCAAGATGCACCCCGGCCAGCGCAACAGCCTGGATGCGCTCTGCAAGCGTTACGAGATCGACAACTCGCACCGCGAGCTGCACGGCGCGTTGCTCGACGCGGAGATCCTCGGCGACGTCTATCTGGCCATGACCGGCGGCCAGACCAACCTGATACTGGCAGGGGAAGAGGGCGACAACAACGCCGTCACCGGTGCCACCATCAAGCGTTTCGGCCCTGACAAGCCCCGTTTGAAAGTGATCCGTGCTGGCAGCGAAGAACTGGAAGAACATGAAGCCCGTCTCAAATACCTGCAGAAATCCAGCGGCGGTAACTGTTTGTGGCTGAAGGAACCTGATGCCGTGCCGCCCGCCTGAACGCCGTTCGTCAGCTTCCGATATTGTTCATTGCACGATTAAAAGTTAAAGTAGAACAGAACGTTAGACGCACTATCTATAACTGGCATTAGCGTTTGGCCTCAGGTAGCCTTCACCAAAGGCCTTATGTCCTTGAAGTGGAACAAAAAAAAGAATCTATACTTTTTGATGCTCAGCGCTGAAAGGACCTGTCCCCCGTTGAGCCTATCTGGCCTGAACAAAAAAGACGGTGGTCTCATGATAACAATTGAAGGTTCCGCATCCCTGAATCTGGTGAAGGAACAGATCGACGAATCGCTCTCGATTGCCGAATCCAATCTGGAGCAGTTTGTTGAAGAGCCGGACAATGATTCGCGCCTGCGGGCCTCCATCGAGCAGTTTTCCCAGATCAAGGGTGTGTTCAAACTGATCAATCTGCCCAGCGCCGCCATGCTGGCAGAGGAGCTGGAGTTACTGGGGCTGCGCATTCTGGCGCGACACAAGCAGAACAATGAGCGGGAGCTGGCCACCATCAGCGGTTCCATCATGCTGCTGGCGCATTACCTGGAATATGTGCAGGTAAAAAAGCAGGCGCTGCCGGTACTGCTGATTCCCGCCGTCAACGAAGTGCGGGGATTGCTGGGCAAACCGCTGGTAGCCGAGAGCCAGTTTTACGATCTGGCAGACAATCCCCATCGACCGGACAAGCCGGGCAGTCCGGCTCCGGACGTCGCGCAACTGGAACAGACCGGGCGCCGGCTGCGCCACATGTACCAGGTGGGCATGCTGGGTGTGTTCCGGCAGCAGAATATTCCCACCAACGTCAAACTGATGCAGCGTGCGCTGAGCCGTCTCGATGCCCTGTGCGGCAACGCACCGGCGTCGAAGTTGCTGTGGCTGGCACAGGGCGTTTTGGAGGGCCTTGGCAGCGGCAAGCTGGAAGTGAACACCGCGCGCAAATCCCTGCTGGGATCGATCGACCGTCACATCAAGCCGCTGGTGTTCCAGACTGAAGCCGCGCTGAAGAAGGAAACGCCTTCCACGCTGGTGAAAGAGTGCGTCTACCTGGCGGCGCTGGCTGGCCCTGCCGGCCCCGTACTGAATGAAATATTTTCTGTCTTCCATCTGGACCCAAGCGGTGTACGCGATGAAACCCTGCGTGCCGAGCGGGACATCATGCGTGGCCCCGGCGGATCAGTGATCCGCTCGGTGGCGGAAGCGCTGAACGAGGAGCTCACCCACATCAAGGACGCGCTGGACCTGGGTGCCCGTGGTGCCTCTGCAGACGCAGAAGGTTTCAACACTACCGCTGAAGCCATGCGCAAGGTGGCCAATACCCTGATCATGCTGGGCCTGAGCAAGCCCGCCGGCCTGTTCAAAGAGCAGTCCGAGATCGTCAGACGCTGGTCCACCGGCAATGTGGATGGCGATTCCGCCGAATTCAACAAAGTGGCCGATGCGCTGTTGTACGTGGAAAACAGCATCGCAACCCTGGCACCACCGCGCGGACCGGACAGTGCGAATTACCCGGAAGCGGCGGAGAACGTCATCAAGTCCGGCATGTCGGTCACTCAGCTGGATGACGCCCGCCGCGTGGTGGTGGCGGAATCCCGTGCCGGCCTGTCGCTGGCCAAGCGTGCGATCACGTCGTTCATGGATTCCAACTGGGACGGCATGCACCTGAACAACGTGCCGGTGACGCTGAAATCCGTCTGGGGTGGCCTGATCTTCCTGCAATTGCCACGTGCTGCCGAGGTGGTGCGGGCCTGCGAGGATTTCATTGAGCAGCGCCTGATTCGCGGTCTCAGTGAAAAGCCGAGCATCCAGATGATGGAAACCCTGGCGGACGCCATTACCGGCGTCGATTATTTTCTGGAAGGCATGGAAGACAACAAGCCCATTGGCGAAGGCATTCTGGAAGTGGCCGAGGAAAGCATGCAGGAACTGGGTTTTCCGGTGAAAGCGGCCTGAGCGGCGGAATCTGATAAAACAGGAGTGGGGATGGAGTTCATTGCAGCCGTGGTTCCGCCGTCCGGGATCGAGGGAGAGAGTATCTGGTTTGCCT
>JBMOPR010000672.1:0-8083 GCA_049323075.1 Pseudomonadota bacterium | reverse complement strand
CAGCTTTCAGCTGTTCAATCTCTTCTGGCGTAGTGGGCACGTCGCGCATGAACGGCCCCACATCCAGCCCCCAGTCCCGCGATTTCACGTTGTTGGCCGACGCCAGGCTGGCGATCTGGTCCGGCAGTACATACTGGACAGACTTCAGCTCTTCGGAGATGTCCTTGATTTTCTGCAGCGTCGACGGGTTATAGACGTTGTCCGCCTCGATGCCGATCACCACCACGCCCTTGTCGCCGAAAATGGCGTCGATGTTGTGTTTGGTGGCCACGATAGGATCGGTGTCCGGTAATTCAGAATCCTGGTTGTTGCGGGTTTCCAGTTTGGTGACACCGGAGATGGCGGCTGCCGACAGCAGGAACATGATCAGCAGGGTTGTGATCGGGCGGAAGACACTAAAATCGCCAATGAATTTCATGTTACACCTCCGCCAGCTGGTGCGGCGTCGCAATAGGTTGTGGGAAGCTGGTAGCGCTTGTGGATGGCCAGTGCAGTACTGCGCCAAGGTTGTGGATGAGATCCTCCGCATTCAACAGCGGCCCCCCACAGGCGATGTAGCCGTCGGGACGCACCAGCAGGTAGCCAGCATCGTTGATACCGTAGTGCTGCAGTACCGCACCGCTTACATCCAGATAGCGCGTGTCAGTCAGGTCTTCCGGCCAGGTGGCCAGCATGGGTTCGATGGCGGGTGTCACGATCAGGCTGCGACGGGGTTCGATGGCAACGGCATTCCGGTGCTGATCCGCGGGGTGCGGGACCGCGTTGCGCAGTTGAGCCAGACAGCGTTTGGCTTCATAAAAGGCGGGAGTCTGCGCTTTGCCCAACAGCAGCACCAGCTCAAAAGCGTCGCGGGCGATGACGTTGCCCATCAGCACCGGTGTTGCCGAATACAGCTCATTGATACTGGCGTGAAGCAGTCGGGTTCCCGCCAGCTTTGCATTCACCGGGCCGCGCAATGCCAGCGCAGGTTGCGCCAGCCGGATGCCCACGCCGGAGGCGGTTTGGGCAAGCGAAATATTGAATGCGCGCCGCCGTGACAGCAACGGAATCACATAATTGCGCACCAGCAGTGCCAGTGGCGCCCGTGCGGTGAACAGACGGGTCAGCTTGTCGGTATTCTTCAACACCTCCTGTGCAACCTGACGGCGCTCTAGCGCGTAAGCTGACAGCAGCGGATGTTCGGCATCCACGCAATTGCGGATGGCTGCCAGCCGCCACGCCAGTTGATAGGCATCCTGAATGCCGGTGTTGAGCCCCTGCCCGCCCAGTGGACTGTGGACATGGGCGGCATCGCCCGCGAGCAACACCCTTCCGCTCCTGAAACTGCCCGCAATGCGGCGGCGACCCTGGGTGCTCGACAGCCAGAACGGATTGCTGAATGTCACATCGCCCATGCCGCGGTCCTGCAGAATCCGGTTCACCAGTTCGGCCGACAATTCTTCGCGGCTGAAACGGCCCACGTCCACGTTGATCACGATGCGGTGTCGTCCTTTTGGCAAGGGGAACAACATCACGTAACCCTGCCGGTTCAAAAAAGTGTGGCCCGATTCAAGATCGCCGCTCCATTCAATATTGCCGTCCGCCACCATGAATTCGAAATCGTAATCGTCGCCGGACCAGTCGATATTGGCCAGGCGACGCACCTGGCTGTGGGCGCCGTCACAACCCACCAGCCAGCGACAGGCGATGGTACGGGTGTTGCCGTCGTTGTCGCGCACGTCCACTTGTGCCTGCAATGCGTTCTGGCGCACTGCCGTCAGGGTCTGCCCCCAGTGCACAGTGCCACCGCTTTCCAGCAATGTGTCGAGCAGCACCGCTTCAGTATCAGCCTGCGGAATACTGAGCACGCAGGGAAATTCGCTGTTGAGCAGGCGCAGGTCGCCTTCCAGTACGCGGCGCTTTCCGGCCCAGGCCGCCATGCCCGCTACCGGCAGGCCGCGGGCAAGGATGGCATCGGCAACGCCCATGCGGCGGAATACTTCCAGGCTGCGCGCATGCAACGCAAAGGCTTTGGAATCCACGGTGCGCTCGGTGCGACGTTCGATCAGTTCGAACGGCACACCATAACGCTGAAGTTCGTTGGCGAGTGTCAGACCGCTCGGCCCGGCGCCGACGATGCAGACATGCGTATGTGTCATTGAATCCATGACAATTGACTCCTGGTAATGGTCGGTATCGATAAGTGCGTCTAGAAGCGTTTCAGAAACGGGAAGTCGGCCCAGTCCAGCATGGCAATGTCGCCGCTGCTGTCACCGTAGGCGTACACCTGAGCAGTGGCACGATCCGGCAGCACCGATTGCACGCGTGCCACTTTTTCCGCGCCCTGGCAATGGGTCCCCTGCAGTTTCCCGGTGAGATGGCCATCAACCACCTCGAAACGGCTGCCGAATACACCGTTCATCTGCAGCCGCTGCGCCAGCAGGCTCAGGTAATATTCGGCGGAGTTGGATACGATGAAAGTTTCATGTCCCAGCTGCTGGTGCCTGCGCACCGCATCCAGTGCGCCATCACGCAGCAGACGGGTGGCGATCTGGTCGGTAAGACGTGCCGCCACCGCCTGCACTTTCTGCTCGGACACACCGCGCAGGCAGCGCTCGATCAGCACCTCCCGTGCCTGCATCAAATCCATGCGGCCACGCCACACGGCTGGCAGGATCGGCAATGAACGCAGAATGGAACCCACGAAGCGTCCGCTGCCGGCACAGCGCAACAGGAAGCGCCAGAAGGTGTGACTGTGAGTGAGTGTGCCATCCAGATCGAAACAGGCGATCACGCGCCCGGTTTGTTTTTCGTTGCTACCAGTGACGTGCACTTGCGCCGATTTCGCCGCCACGGTGGCTGCCGCCAGCGCCTCACCACGGTAACCCGCATACTCATCCCGCGACGACACATCGCCACCGCCGCTGATGCGCGCCACTTCCCGCCCCTGATGCACTACCCGGGCATCCACCTCCATCAGTTTCACGCGACCATCGCGCACGGTTTCATCGGTGATGCGCAGGTGAATGAACGCCGGCTGATCTGTTTCGATGAAATGGGAAAACGAGACCGACAACCGGTTCAGGATAAAAGCGTGGGAATAATCGACGCCACGATACAGATGGCACAGCGCTGTGGCGGCCTGTCGCACGGCTTCCACCACGTACAGGCCGGGAACATGGTCCAGGAAATGCTCGTAGAAATAGCCGTGACGACGGTCCTGTGTCATTTCCGCGACAAATTCCTTTTCGCTCAACTGCACCAGATCGGCAACCAGCACGTTCTCGTCGAGCGACTTGTGCACCAGTTTACGGTCAATGCGGCTGGGGCGATCGGCGTCGAACAAGGCCGTGCGGGTGGAAAAATACGCCTGTGTCTTTTCATCCCATTGACCAGCGGCATCCGTGCCGGTGTGTATGTCCTGTGCCAGGTTTTCCTCGACTACGCCAGACTGGGCCAACGCAAATCCTGCCGACTGCAGTGCAGCAACAATTTCCGCCAGACTGTCCTGGCCGAACAGTATTTGCAGCGGAACGCGATCATGCTGTGGATGGCGCAGCATACGGCTGAGCTGATCCCTCAGGGAACCGGTCATCAGGGAATCGAAACCCAGATCAGCGCTCAGCGACATGGCCGGTTGCAAGGCTGTTGCTGCCATACCGCTGATGCGGGCGACATTGAGCACCACCGCGTCTTCCAGCGTCGTGGCATGCTGCTGTTGCGATGCACTGTCGGCTGTTACCTGCGTTGCGGCTGCGTGCGTGCTGGCGGTGATCGGGTCCACCGGGTGACGCCACCAGTACCGCTGCTGGTTGAACTGTACCGGGGCCAGTGGTGCGCGCTGGGGGCTATCCGCTTCCGCGCGGTATTCTTCCAGAATTACATGGGCGTTGGTGCCGCTGAAACCAAAGGCACTCACCGCGCAGCGACGCAACACATCATTCCGGCGCGGCCAGGGCAGCGCAGACGTGGGAATGCGCAGCTGTGCAGGGTCCACATGGATCAGCGGGTTCCACTGATTGAAATGCGCCTGCGGCGGAATGCAGTCTGCCTGCAATGCCAGCACGGCTTTGATCAGCCCCACCAGACCGGCGGCAGATTCTGCATGGCCGATGCAGCTTTTTGCCGCGCCCAGTGTCAGGGGCGTACGCTGGCTGCTGCAGTAGGCCTGAGCCAACGCCTGCACTTCAATCGGATCACCCAGAGCCGTTCCAGTGCCATGACATTCCACATACTCGATCTGTTCTGGCGACAGCTTTGCCCGTGCCAGCGCCGCTTCAATCACCGCCTGTTGGGCGGTGGAACTGGGCACGGTGAGGCCGGCACTGCGGCCATCCTGATTCACTGCGCTGCCCTTGATACAGGCCAGGATGCGATCGCCATCTTTTCGCGCCTGCGCCAGTGGTTTCAGAATCACGGTGGCAACCGCCTCGGCCCGCACATAACCGTTCGCATCCTTGTCGAAGGTCTTGCAGCGGCCATCGGGTGCCAGCATCTGGCCCTGGCACAGCAGCATGAAGGTAGCCGGCGACAGGATCACATTGACGCCAC
Source organism: Pseudomonadota bacterium (assembly GCA_049323075.1). GTDB lineage: Bacteria > Pseudomonadota > Gammaproteobacteria > Pseudomonadales > Ketobacteraceae > Ch67. The sequence goes on along the minus strand of JBMOPR010000672.1, from coordinate 3,553 downwards.
CGACAATCGCCTGTTCGCAATCACCCGCGTGCAGACTTTCCACCGCCGTGTGCAACGCCACCAGCGATGACGAGCAGGCGGTGTCGAGCGCAATGGCCGGTCCTTGCAGGCCCAGGGTGTAGGCGACGCGCCCGGCGATCACGTTGAGTGCATTGCCGGATGCAGCATGGCTTGCATCCTCACCTGCATTAAACAAATCCTGAAACCGATTGTATTCATTGGCGGCCACGCCCACGAACACGCCGGTGCTGGAATTGCGCAACGCTTCCCAGGCATAACCGGCGTGCGCCAGCGCCTGCACGCAGGATTGCAGCACCAGACGCTGCTGCGGGTCCATGCCGCTCGCTTCCCGGGGCGAAATGCCGAAAAAAGCGGGATCGAACTGGTCGATGCCGTCGATCAGCCCGGCCGTGTAGCTGTAGGCGCGTTGCGGCAGTTGGTGATGATCCAGTTGCACGCCCAATTGCGGAAAGCGTTCAGTGCGGGCGTCCTTCAAAACATCCTTGCGCTGCATCAGTGTGTCCCAGAATCCCTCGGGCGAATGGGCGCCCGGAGTAACGCAGTGCAAGCCGATGATGGCGATATCATCCCGCACCGGCGCAGTCACCGGCGCCGTTTGCTGTTGCAGCCGCTCGTTCTGCTTGACGGCCAGCGCCATCAGTTGCTTGTGCGATAAAGGGGTCAGTTCGGTGACCAGTTGTTTGATGTTCATGCTGCTACCTGCTTCCTGTCATGCGTTCAGCAAACGGTCGAGTTCGCTGTCGTCCAACTGGCGGATCATCTGGATGAGTCCGGTGAGAGAGTTGTCCTGCCCTTGCGGATTACTGGCGCGGGCCGTTGCGATTTTGCGCACACCCGGCTGCACCCGCTTGCACAGTGCCGCAACCAGCATCTGTGCGGTGGGCGCGTCGAACAGCAGCGTGGCGGGTAACGACATGCCCAGCGCGGCTTCCAGCGCGCGGCCGATTTCCACCGCCAGAATGGAATCCAGGCCCAGTTCCATGAACGGTGTTTCCGGACGGATGCGGCTGCGCTCCAGTTGCAATTTCCGGGTCAGCGTCGTCATCACGATGTCATTGATGCGCGCTTCGCAGGCGGTGGCGTCCAGGTAGCTGAAATCCACCGCGGCTCGGCTCTGCGCTGAAGGCAGCGTTGATGGCTGGGAAGAATTGCTGGTCTCCTGCACCACCAGATCATCGAACAGACGTGCCCGGGGATTGGCAGCAAAGGTGCGTGCCAATGCGTTCCAGTCGGCATCCACGGCGCTGTAAATGCCCGCTGCGCTGTCCACCGCGCGGAAAAATGCCTTCTGCGCAGCGGCGTTGTCGAAGGCCCGCACACCCATCCGGCTCATGTCGTGAGATACCTGATCCCGCGCCATGCCCGCTTCCTTCCAGGGGCCCCACTGGATGCAATGCACTGGCAGGCCCTGTTGCAGGCGCAGTTCAGTCAGTGCATCCAGACAGGCATTGGCCGCTGCGTAGTGAGCCAGTTGCAATCCGCCCCAGAGCGATGAAATCGACGAGAACAGCGCGAACAGTTTGACAGTACGACCCAGTGTCAGCTGGTGCAGGTTCCAGGCGCCCCACAGTTTGCTGTCCAGTGTCGCGCGCAATTGCGTTTCATCCAGTTGGTCCAGATTGCGCAGCGACGCCACACCGGCCGCATGAATGAAACCGGTGAGCGGGCCAACAGCAGATTCGAATTCCGCAACGGTTGCAGCGGTGGCCGCGCTGTCGGCAATATCCAGCTGGCGATACCAAACGGTTACACCCCGCTCTTCCAGTTTGCGCAACCCTTCAGCTGCTTCACCCAGTTCCTGCGCGCTGCGGCGTCCAACCACCAACAGGCGGCGCAGACCACGTTCAACACACCAGCCGCACAGATTCAATCCGATGCCACCGGCACCGCCGACGATCAGCACGGCATCATCTCCGCTGAAACGCAATTCCGTTGCCGCTGGCGGTGTGACGACCTGCAATCGTGGTTGCAGCAATACGCCATTTTCCACCTGCAGCAGATCGCGAGCGTCGCCCAGCAGAGCCTTCACCGCCCGTGCGTAGCTCGCAGCCGTGTCATCCTTCAGTTCCAGATACCCGCCCCAGGCTGCGCGTTTTTCCAGACTGGCGCCTTTGACGAAGCCCTGCAGCGGTGCCAGTGCCAGTGCCGATATTTCTGCGTGCATGGCCGGGGTGACCAGCCACAGGCCCCGTTGGGTACGGGAATTTTCACCCGCGCACTGCATTTCCCACTGTTCCAACAACAGGCGGCAGCGTTCGATGTCGTTCAGGACGCGGGCGTAGCTGACTGCATCCAGCGACATCAGCGCGTCAGTCTGCAGGATCAGGCCGCGCCAGTTTTTTTCCTGTAATGCGGTTTTCACCTGCGCCGCCCACTCTGCAACATTGGCATCAGACAGCGTCAGGCACTGCACTCGCGCTCCCGCATTGACCAGATTTTCCTGCAGCCAGGACGACTCACACGAATCTGCCCGCACCAGCAGCCAATCACCTGCTTCCACGCTTGTTGTTTCGGTTGCCACTGCAGTCCATGCCAGCTGATACAGCGAAGAAGCGGGCGCCGCGACCAGCTGACGTTTGGTGCTGCGTGTCCACAACGATTGACGGCTGAACGGATAGGCCAATCGTTCAACCTGCTGCAGACGTCCACCGCCCAGCGCTGCCTGCCACGCCGGATTCAGACCGGCTTCGTACGCCTTGCCCAGACAATTCAACAGGGAATGAATCGGCTGGCGTGCCTGGGCGATCGCTGCAAAAGCCTGAATACCGGCATCGGGCACGATCTGCCCCAGCAATTGGGTGAGCGTGGATTTCGGTCCAATCTCGATGAACAGATTGGCGCCCTGCTCCACGGCAAAGCGAATGCTGTCGGTGAACCGCACCGGCTCGACAATATGACGGGCCAGATAGGCCGGCGTCAGTTGCGCCGGATCGAGCAGCCCCGCGCTGACATTGGAAATCACCGGCAACGCGCCCCGCTGCACCGCCAGCGTTGGCAATTGGGCAACTAGCGCATCGGCGGCCGGTTGCATCAGCGGTGAATGAAACGCGTGGGACACATCCAGCTGCACACAGCGCACGCCGGCTTCCGTCAGGTGATCCATCACCGCCAGCACAGCCGCGCGATCACCGGACATCACCGTGCTGTTAGGACTGTTGTAGGCAGCGATGGCCACTTTATCCGCTGTGGCACTGGCGGTTTTCTGAATTGCATCCTGCACCCGCTCCGCTTGCGCCAGCACGGCCACCATCACGCCAGGTGCCTCGCACTCCGCCATGCAACGGGCCCGCAGCGCAATACAACGCAGCGCATCTTCCAGCGACAGCACGCCCGCAATGCAGGCTGCCACATATTCGCCCACACTGTGGCCCAGGCACATATCCGGGCGGATGCCCCACTCCATCAGCGTCTGCGCCAGACAGTATTCAAACGCGAACAGGGCCGGCTGGGTAAACTGCGTCTGATTCAGGCGCGGGGAAAATTCGCCCCACCAGAGTTCATCCAGTGGCAAGCCAAGAATCTGCTGGAACAG
>JBMOPR010000671.1:0-8127 GCA_049323075.1 Pseudomonadota bacterium | reverse complement strand
GCAACGGCTCGCCGACAAAGCCCTGCGGCACCAGCGACGACACCAGCAGGTCCACCGCGCCGGCCAGCAGCAGGTCATGGCCGCCGGACAGCACCTCCTCCGCCAGTTCCACCCGGGTATCGGGGACGCGCTCGGAAAACGTCGCCAGCAGGCACAGCAGCTCGTCGTAGGGAAAGATCACGTCGATGGCCAGATTCACCACCGGCTCGATGCCCTGCGCCAGATTGCCCGCCACCTTTTCCAGCAGCAGGGCGTTTTCCACCAGCTGGCGCGAGCGCCGCAGTAGCACCTCGCCCGCCTCGGTCAGCCGGGCCTTGCGGCCACTCACCGCCAGCACCTTCACCCCCAGCAGATGCTCCAGTTTCTGCACCGCGTAACTAAGGGTGGACTGGCTCTTGTTCAGGGCCTCGGCGGCCTGGGCGTAACCGCCGTGTTCCACCACCGCGTGGAAGGCTCGCCACTGTTCCAGGGTAATCCGGGGGGCATTCATTCGATTTATTCGATCCTTATGGCCGATTTATTCTAATTTTAATCCCAATTTTTCGAATTAAGATAGATTCCATGCAAAACAAATCAGCCAGCCACCACGAATCACCAAGGAGAACGCCCATGAACCTGTTACACATCAGCAGCAGCCTGTTCGGTGCCGATGGCAAATCCAGCCAGCTATCCCGCCACTTCATCGAGCAGTTCCAGGCCCAGAATCCCGGCGGCAAAGTGACCGAGCGCGATCTGGCGGCCAATCCCGTGCCCCACCTGGATCTGGCCCGGCTGCAGGCCAACCTGACCGCGCCGGAGCAGCGCACCGCCGAACAGCAGGCCCTGGCCACCCTGGCAGATGAACTGATCGGCGAACTGCAGACGCACGACGTGCTGCTGCTGAGCGTGCCCATGTACAACTTCGGCATTCCGTCGACCCTGAAAGCCTGGATCGATCATGTGGCCCGCGCCGGCGTCACCTTCCGCTACACCGCCACCGGTCCGGAAGGCTTGCTGAAAAACAAGAAGGCGTATGTGATGGCCGCTCGGGGCGGCGCTTATCAAGGCACTGCAGCCGACACCCAGACGCCGTACCTGAAAACCTTTTTGGGCTTTGTCGGCATCGACGACGTAACCTTCATCTACGCCGAAAAGCTCAACATGAACGCCGACCAGCAGCCGCAGATCCTGGCGGACGCGAAGGCCGAGATCGACAAGCTCATCAGCCAGTGAAACGCTTTCAACTGATCCACCCAACCGCAAACAGGAGGACACCATGAACAGCAGCGTCATTCTCAGCCGCATTCCGGCCCGCGCCGCCTCCGATGGCGACGGCGTGAAAATCAAGCGCATGATCCCCATCGCCGGCTTCGGCCAGACCGATCCGTTCCTGATGCTGGACGAGATCCGCTCCGACGATGCCAGCGATTACAGCGGCGGCTTTCCTTCGCACCCGCACCGTGGTTTCGAAACCGTCACCTACATGCGCCAGGGCTTGCTGGAACACCAGGATCACATGGGCAATCGCGGCGTCATCGCCAGCGGTGGCGCCCAGTGGATGACCGCCGGGCGCGGCGTGATCCACTCGGAAATGCCGCTGCAGAAAGACGGCGCCTTTCACGGCTTCCAGCTGTGGCTGAACCTGCCTGCCAGTGAAAAACTGCGGCCGGCGGAGTACCACAACCTGGAGCCGGACATGATTCCCGTCGCGCAATCGGGCGAACACCGGATTGCCGTGCTGGGCGGACGTTTCCGCGTCGGCAACGATGTGATCACCGGCCCGGTGGGTCATCCTGATGGCAATGGTCGCGCCACCGATCCGCATATCTGGGACATCGAACTGAACGGCACGCAGCCGCTGACCTTCCAGCTGGATGGTCACCTGCACGCCAATCTGTTTCTGTATGACGGCAATGCCAGCGTGAATGGTGAAGCACTGGTTGAACAGGCGCTGACGCAGCTGAAGCCGGGCACGGCGTTGACACTGAACACCGCTGGTCATGCCAAACTGTTGCTGCTGGCGGGCAAACCGCTGCGGGAACCGGTGGCGCAATATGGACCGTTCGTGATGAACAACCGCGATCAGATCGACCAGGCAATACGGGATTATCAGGCAGGCACGTTGACTGGCTGAAACAGAAAGCCACACAGCCAGCCGCTGTTTGTGTATTCATCTACATCCATCACCGAGGAAACATGCAATGAAACCATTAATGGATCTGTTTGAACTGGGCGGCCGCGTTTTCATCGCCCTGATTTTCGTTACGGCCGGCTACAGCAAAATCGGCGGCTATGCGGGCACCGCCGCGTATATGGAATCCACCGGCGTACCCAGTCTGCTGTTGCCGCTGGTGATCGCGCTGGAGCTGGGGGGCGGCCTGCTGATCATCGCTGGCTTCCAGACCCGCATCGTGGCGTTTTTACTGTCAGGCTTCTGTCTGCTGTCGGCCGCGCTGTTTCACAGCAACTTTTCCGACCAGATGCAGTCGATCCTGTTCATGAAAAACATCGCCATCGCCGGCGGCTTCCTGTTCCTGGTGGTACATGGCGCCGGCACTTTCAGCGTCGACGGAAAACTGAAAAAAGCAGCCTGATACTGCGGCAACAAAAAAGGGCGCAATTCACTGCGCCCTTTTTCCTTTCAAGATCCAAATTCTTCAGCACTTCAGATCAAACCATTTTCACGCCTTGCCGCGCTTGAACAGACGGCCAAACAGCACCGCGATGCCACCCAGAATCACCACGCCGAATTTTTTCAGGAACACCAGCGCCAGTGCCAGGAATCCGGTTTTTGCCAGCACCTTGCCTGCCACCAGACCACCAATTCCATACGCCGCCATCTTGTCGTATTCCGGATCGAACTGGTCGTAGCGGTAGCCGTCGTTGAACTCCGCCATGGCCAGCACCGTGTCCAGATTGCGTTCGATTTCCGGCAACTGCTCCATGTCGGCAATGAAATTCATCAGCAGATAACCTTTGCGCCCCAGCACGCGGATGTTGTAATTCAGCGTGTTTTCTTCCGCCTCGCCAAATTTCAGTTCCTGGGCCCAGTGCAGCTTGTGGCTGGCACTGTCGTAGTAAGGCTGCGCCGCCCAGCCGATCAGCTCGATGGCCTCGTAACCGGCATTGACGCGATTCTCGTTTTCAGCGGTCGTGTCTTCCTTCATGCCCTGCAGCAGTTCGCTGAAATCCAGTTCATGGGCGTCCTCATCAGACACATAGCCATCCTCGCTGTACTCGATGGTGACACCCCACGCGCCCTTGTCGATTGGAGTGAATTCGGCGGGAAACAGCATCCCCAGGGTTTTCTGGCCGGCAGGATTGCCCCAGGCTTCGGCCAGCACCCGTTCGGTATCCTCGGGCGACAGGTAATAGAAATTGTCCGGCACCGTGATTTTCGCCACGCCGTCCGGCAACTGGATTTCACCTTTCTGCAAGTTCAGGCTGCCGACAAACTGGGTGGCCCAGGCTATGTACTGCTTTTCTTCCTCGGTCAGCGCCGGCGCGGCCGGTTCCGCAGCAGCGGCTTCAGTCGCAGGTGCCGCCATGATCAGCGGACTCGTGAAGCTGACAACCGACATGACAGATGCGGCCAGCAGCGGCAGCAACCAGCGTGATTTCATTGGGATTCTCCGTGTTTTAGCGATAATGAATAGCGTCCGTGGCGGCAGCGTCGAAACGTCTGCCCGCCTCAGGTTCATGCTGCAGATCGGGCGACGCCTTTTTTCAGCGTAGCCCTGTATCCCGCAACCATCACGCACTGCCCAGCCGTTCATGAAGAAATGTGACCATGTCCTCATAAGCCTTGCGGGTGGGATGCTCGGGCCGGTCGACGAAATCCGTCGTCAGCACCGCGTGGGCCCAGGGTTTGATCCTGTGTTTATTGAACAGGGAGGAGTCGATTTCGATCCGGCGGAAACGCTCGCCCAGTTGATCCGACAGATAATCGAATCGCGCCTTCGGGCACATCACATCATGGGTAAAGCGAATTCCCAGCACTGGAATGTTGTCCCGCTCGGAACGGGCTCTGGCGGCCTGAAAATCGGCCTCCGGCACCCCCGCCGTCGGGGTCCGCACATAATCGAGCACGCCTTCCAGATGGGCCGGCTCCGACATCACGGGCGCCGCCACCGATTGATCGATCATCAGCGTCAGCACAAAGCCACCGGTAAAACACAGGCCGATCGCACCCACCGGTCTGCCGCCGCATTCCTGCTGCATGTGACGGCACAGCGCCCGCAGGTAATCCGACACCGGCCCGCGTTCGCGCTGGGCCAGCAGACGAAATTCCGCACTCACGCAGATACGCACAAAATTTTTCACTGGCTCCCAGGCTGAATCGGGCTCGCCGAACAGCACTGGCAGGTAAACGGTGAAGCCGTCTGCATGCAGCCGTTCCGCCAGTTCGAGGGTTTCCCGCGTAATGCCCGGCAGTTCCTGGATGATGAGCACACCAGGCTGGCGGCAATCGCCCTTGCGCAGCACACGATGGTGAAAGCCTTCCGCAGAAAATTCAAATTCGTCAAAACCTGCCAGGGAATGCGTCATGGCGGCACATCAATGATGATGGTGGTGATGTTCGTCGGCCGCTGGCGTGCTGCCGGCATCCTTGCGCACCGTCAGCGACACCGGAACCGCGGTGCCATCGGCAAAGTGCAAGGTCAGCGACACCGACTGGTTTTCCTCCAGCGGCTTCTTCAACCCGATCAGCATCACATGATAGGAACCGGGCTGGAATTGCAGGGTCTGGTGCGCGGGAATCCCTATTTTTTCCTGCTTTTGCATCGACATCAGATCGCCGTCCATGACCACGTTGTGCAATTCCACCGCACGGGCGACATCGCTGCTGGCGGATTTCAGTTCCAGCGGTTTGTCAGTCGGGTTGTGCAGCGTGAAATAGGCCGCACTGTTCTCACTGACCGGCGGCACCCAGCGCACCCAGCCGTCCTTCACTTCAATGGCATTGCCCGCCCAGGCGACAGCGGCGAACATCCACAACGACAAAACCGGCAGTACTTTTTTCAGGTTCAACATGGTTAACATCTCCAGCAAAACATCGCGACTCTTTCTGTTCATCTGCTTCGACCGGCAAGGGTATTCACGGCTTCACCATTTTCAGTCATCCAGCAGACTTTCAACCGCATCCACCATATCGTCGATGGGGTCCTTGCTGCCGAACAGTGCACGCACGCGGCCCTGGTCATCCAGCAGATAGATATAGTCGCTGTGGGCGAACAGGGTGCCGGCGGCGGAATCGGATTTCTGCGGCAGATACACCACACCAAAGCGTTTTGCCACGTCGGCCACCTGCTCTGGCGTGCCGGTCATGCCGATAAAATCCTTGCCGAAATGCTGCAGGTACGCCTGCAACCGCTCCACCGTGTCACGCGCGGGATCGAAGGTCACGAACAGCGGCTGTACCCGCGCCCGCGTTTCCTTCGAATCCTCCTCCAGTGCATTCATCACCTGCGCCATACGCGACAGCACCATGGGACACACATCGGGGCAGGAGGTATAACCGAAATTCAGCAGCACCAGCCGGCCCTTGAAATCGCTCAGCTGATCCTGCGCCGCCACGGTGGACTGCAGTTGAAAGTCCCCACCCAGCCTGGTGTTAACCGGCAATTCCTTCGCCGCCAGCAGCAGCGGCCATCCCAGCAACGCCACCATTCCACCACAAGCCAGCCATCGTGCAATCACGCTTTCCTCCTGATTCCCCAGCGGTTTTTCATGTCACCGGATAGTAACCCATTGCCGCTGGTGTACAAACTGTGAAAACCAGGGGTGCACCTGTATAATGCGCCTCCGATCCTGTCCACCCGATGTTCTGAATTCCCCATGCGCAAGAAACTCTTTATCGAAACCCACGGCTGCCAGATGAACGAATACGATTCGTCCCGCATGGCGGACCTGCTGGGCGTCACCCACCAGCTGGAACTCACCGACAACGCCGAGGAAGCCGACGTGCTGTTGCTGAACACCTGTTCGGTGCGGGAAAAGGCGCAGGAGAAAGTATTCCACCAGCTGGGGCGCTGGAAGAAACTGAAAGAGAAAAACCCGGACCTGCTGATCGGCGTCGGCGGTTGCGTGGCCAGCCAGGAAGGCGATGCCATCCGCCAGCGCGCGCCGTTTGTGGATCTGGTGTTCGGCCCGCAAACCCTGCACCGGCTGCCTAAAATGATCGAGGTGGTGGATCTGTCGCACGAAGCCGTGGTGGACGTCTCCTTCCCCGAAATCGAAAAATTCGACACCCTGCCGCAGCCCAGCGTCGATGGCCCCAAGGCCTACGTCTCCATCATGGAAGGTTGCAGCAAATACTGCACGTTCTGCGTGGTGCCCTACACCCGGGGCGAGGAAGTCAGCCGCCGCTTTGAAGACGTGATGCAGGAACTGCAGCATCTGGCCGGTCTGGGCGTGCGCGAAGTGACCCTGCTGGGCCAGAACGTGAACGGCTATCGCGGCGAGAACGCCAGCGGCGAGATCGTGGATTTTGCCGAGCTGATCGAGCATACCGCCCGCATTCCCGGCATCGACCGTATCCGCTATACCACCAGTCACCCGCTGGAGTTCTCCGATGCGCTGATCGACGTCTACGCCCGCGAACCCAAGCTGGTGAGCCATCTGCACCTGCCAGTGCAAAGCGGGTCCGACCGCATTCTGGCGCTGATGAAACGCAACCACACCATCGCCGACTACATCGCCCGCATCCGCAAACTGCAGCAGGTGCGCCCCGGCATTGCCCTGTCGTCGGATTTTATCATCGGTTTCCCGGGCGAGACCGAGGACGATTTTCTCGCCACCATGCACCTGATCGACGACATCGGCTTCGACACCAGTTACAGCTTCGTCTACAGCCCGCGCCCCGGCACTCCGGCAGCGGACATGGTGGACGACACGCCGGAAGAGGAAAAGAAGCGCCGGCTGGCACTGCTGCAGCACCGCATCATCCAGAACGCCCAGGGCATCAGCCGCCGCATGGTGGGCACGGTGCAGCGCATTCTGGTGGACGGTATTTCGAAGAAAGACCCGGGCCAGCTGCAGGGCCGCACCGAGAACAACCGGGTGGTGAACTTCCACCATCACGACGACGATCTGGTGGGTCAGTTCGTGGATGTGAAAATCGAGGAAGCGCTGCCCAATTCCCTGCGTGGCATTCTTGTGGCCGTAATTGGATAACGCGAAGCCGGATACCGCACGCCTGTACCCGGTTCAGTGCCCCGCCGCCCCGGGCCGCCAGGCTTCCAGCAGCGCAGCCGCCAGCACACACACCACACCTGCCAGTTTCAGCGTCGTCAGGACCGATTCCCCCAGCCAGGCCGCCGACACCACGGCAGACAGCAACTCCATCACCATGATCACGCCCGCCTGCCCGGCCTGCAGCCGGATTACCGCCCACAAGGTACCCAGGCTGGCCAGGAACCAGATCAGCCCCATCAGCGCCATCCAGCCGAACGCTGCCGGTTGCCAGGCCGGGCTGGCGGCCAGATCCGGCTGGACACCCGCCACCAGCAGCAACCCGGTCAGAGCCGCGCAACCCGTGAACATGGCACCCACCTTGGTTGCCAGCGGCAACGCTGGCGAAGCGCGAAAGGCAATATTGTTCAGCGCGAAGGTCAGCCCCGACACCAGCGCCAGCAGGTCCAGCCAGCCCAGCGGCTGCTCCAGAATATTCCACCCGCCCAGAATCAGCAGCGCGCCGCCCAGCGCCAGGGCCACACTCACCAGGCGTTGCCGGTCAATGGCTTCGCCCAGAAAGAGCCGTCCCCCCGCTGCACTCCACACCGGCATCAGGTAAAACAGCACCATCACCCGCACCACATCGCCGTGCATCAATGCCAGATTGAAGGTCAGGTTGGCACAGCCCCCCAGCAGGAAGATCAGGCCGAGCGCACCGGCCCCGCCCGTCCAGCACGACCGTTGCCGCCACAGCAGCGGCGCCAGCAGCAGCGCTACCGCCCCGTAGCTCACCAGGATCAGGGGCAGCCCCTCGATGCCCCGCCCATGCAGGAACTTCAGCGGCAGCCAGGTCAGGCCCCACAGGATGGATGAGGACAACAACACAAAAACCGGCACGGACACCTCACGGCAAACCAGCAACAGGAATGGCGGGCATGATACAGAAAACAGGGATGCAGGATAAAAAAGGAT
>JBMOPR010000670.1:0-8127 GCA_049323075.1 Pseudomonadota bacterium | reverse complement strand
GTACAGATCCTTGTCGGCAGCATCGCCAGGGTGGATCTTGTTCTTGATACCGTCCAGACCGGCCATCAGCAGGGCCGCGAAGCCCAGGTAGGGGTTGCAGATCGGGTCAGGGAAGCGCGCTTCGATACGGCGGGCCTTGGCAGAAGTAACCCACGGAATCCGGATGGAAGCGGAACGGTTACGGGCGGAGTACGCCAGCATTACCGGTGCTTCGAAGCCGGGAACCAGACGCTTGTAGGAGTTGGTGCCGGGGTTGGTGAAGGCGTTGATCGCACGGGCGTGCTTGATGATACCGCCGATGTAGTACAGCGCTTCTTTCGACAGGCCAGCGTAGGCGTCACCCGCGAAGATGTTGGTGCCGTCTTTGGAGATGGACTGGTGCACGTGCATGCCGGAACCGTTGTCGCCCACGATCGGCTTGGGCATGAAGGTAGCGGTTTTGCCGTACGCGTGTGCCACGTTATGTACGCAGTACTTCAGGATCTGCACTTCGTCCGCTTTCTTCACCAGGGTGTTGGCGCCAACGCCGATTTCGCACTGGCCGGCAGTGGCCACTTCGTGGTGGTGTACTTCCAGAACCAGGCCCATCTGCTCCATCGCGGCGCACATGGCGGCACGCAGGTCGTGCAGGGAGTCAACCGGGGGAACGGGGAAGTAGCCGCCTTTTACGCGCGGACGGTGACCGGTGTTGCCACGGTCGAAATCTTCGTGGGTCACCCACGCTGCTTCTTCGGAGAAGATTTCATGCATCGCAGTGTGCATGTCGATCTTCCACTTGATGGAGTCGAAGATGAAGAATTCGGGTTCGGGACCGAACAGTGCCTTGTCGCCGATACCGGTGGTTTTCAGGTATTCCTCGGCACGCTTGCCGATGGAGCGCGGATCACGGTCGTAGCCCTGCATGGTGGCAGGTTCAACGATGTTGCAGCGCAGGATAACCATGGCTTCGTCCGCGAACGGATCCATGACCGCGGAGCTGTCGTCCGGCATCAGGATCATGTCGGATTCGTTGATGCCTTTCCAGCCGGAGATGGAGGAGCCGTCGAACATCTTGCCGGATACGAAGGTGTCTGCATCGACAGTGGAAGAGGGGTAGGTTACGTGCTGTTCCTTGCCGCGGGTGTCGGTGAAGCGGAAATCGATCCAGCGGGCGTTATTTTCTTTGACGAGTGAAAGAGTCTTTGCAGACATTCGGAAACTTCCTCCAATTGGATTTTAAATATTCGGGGTGTGACCAAGTGAAGTCGATGCTGGCGGTGCCCCGGGGATTCGACAGCTTCTACCGGCTCATGCGACGGTCGATCGACAGTGATTGACGGCAACCAGGTCAGTCACAAGACGGCCAATCATACCTGTTTAGAAGGTGGATGGTTTGGTCTTGCCTCACAAGAAGGCAAAGAATATGCCATTGGTTTTTGACTTGAAAGAGGGTGGCGGAAATAGGCCCACGTTTTTTTTGCAGATCGGCAACAGCCAGGGATGGCGCGGGCTGGACGGGTGAAATAGAGGAAGGCTGCGGGGCGTGAAGGCCGGCCATCCTACGGGGTTTAGCTGATCATTAATAATGCCAGCCTCATTTTGGTGCAAAAATAAATCTTTTCGCACCAAAATGGATCTTCGTGCGCCAAAGCGGGGCGATCAGCTTTCGCAGACCTCGATGCGGATCTCGATTTCGCGGTTTTCCTGCTTTTGCTCCAGCACCTTGTGGCCGTTGATGCGGCACCAGGCCGGGATGTCGTGCAGCACGCCCGGATCGGTGGCTACCACCGTCAGCACATCGCCGGTCTGCAGCTTGCGGATCGCATTCTGGGTCTTGATCACCGGCATTGGGCAGAGCAGGCCGCGGGTATCGAGGTGATGGTCGGCCATGTCAGACGTACCCCCTCAAATGTACCAAGAGGGGGCGATGTCATCGGCGGACACCGGCGTGACGTTCAGGATCCGGCCCACGCCACCCTTGGACTGGATTTCCACCTGCACCGATTCGGCGTCGCGGCCCTGGCTGAAGCGGGCGGCGATGCGGGCGGCGTGCAGCAGTTCCTCGTCGGACGGATTGCCATCCACCAGCGTCAGCGGGCCGCCGTGGCTGATGAATCGCACGGAGTGGAACTGCTTCTTGTAGCCGGACATGAAGTTGTTTTCGCCTTCCTCGCGGCTGACGATCAGCTTGTAGTGGGGGGCCGGGCGGATATGGCGTCCCACTTTCAGCAGCATGATGTCGTCCAGTTCGTAGTCCTTGCGGCCTTGCGCCTGCCACAGGTCCGCCAGTTTGCGGGAATAGCTTTCGTCAGTGAGGAAGCAGCAGCCCCCGGCGGGCTGGGCAAAATCCAGCAGGCCGAATTTCTGCGCCAGTGCGATCTGCGGCTTGCGGTTGCGACCATTGAAATCATAGAGTTTTTCCCGGTCCAGCCAGCCTTCCCGTTCCGGCAGGGTGGGGGGCAGAATCTTGGCGCACAGGGGACGCACCAGGCGGTCGTCGGCGCCGGATTCGCGGGCGATCAGCGGCATGGTCTGCTTGCGCTGGGATTTGGGGCGCTGGCCGATCACTTCGCCGGTGATGATGAAATCAAAGCCTTTTTCGTCCGCCATCTGGCGTGCCTTGTTGAGCATGGCGTTGGCCTTGCCCACCATGAACACCTTGCAGTCCAGGCACGGATTCAGGTGTGCACCGTAACCGTGCTTGGGGTTGAGCACGATATCCTTGTATTCCTCGGAAATATCTTCGATGTGCAGCTTGATGCCGAGCTGTTCGGCCACCCACAGCGCGTTGTTACGCTTCTGTTTTTGCTGGTCTTTCTTGCGGATCGCATGGGTGTGGCCTTCAACGCAGAAACCGGTGAAGAAATTCACGCCTTCCACCAGGATGCCCTGTTCCTGGATCACGCGGACCGCCAGCATGGAATCGAGGCCGCCGGAAATCAGTGCAATTGCGCGTCGTTGAATAGCCATAATTCTCGTATAACTTTGTCGGGATTCGGTAAAAGGGCGCGCATTATACCGGAAAAGCGCCGTTTCCTGTGGCGAAAGTGTAAACGGGCCTGAGCAGTTGGCAGGGGAATCATGTATACTCCCGGCCCGATTTCCCCCCATCAGGCAGAGGCTGTAGGTTTGTGATCGAGAAGATTCGTAATATTGCCATCATCGCGCACGTTGACCATGGTAAAACCACCCTGGTTGACAAACTGCTGCAACAATCCGGCACCCTCGGTCGCAAGGATGAAGGTGAGCGCGTAATGGACTCCAACGACCTGGAGAAAGAGCGCGGCATCACCATTCTGGCAAAGAACACCGCCATCAGCTGGAATGGCTACCACATCAACATCGTCGACACCCCGGGACACGCGGATTTCGGTGGCGAGGTTGAACGCGTTCTGTCGATGGTGGATTGCGTGCTGCTGCTGGTGGACGCACAGGATGGTCCCATGCCGCAGACCCGGTTCGTGACCAAGAAAGCCTTTGCCCAGGGCCTGAACCCGATCGTGGTGATCAACAAGGTGGACCGCCCCGGCGCGCGTCCGCACTGGGTGGTGGATCAGGTGTTCGATCTGTTCGACCGGCTGGGCGCCACTGACAAGCAGCTAGACTTCCCCATCATTTACGCATCAGCCCTGAATGGCGTGGCCGGCCCCGAGCCGGACAAGCTGGCGGATGACATGACGCCACTGTTCGAAGCCATCGTGGAAAAGGTATCGCCGCCGCAGGTGGATTCCGACGGTCCGTTCCAGATGCAGATTTCCTCGCTGGATTATTCCAGCTACCTGGGTGTTATCGGGATCGGTCGCGTCAAGCGCGGCAAGATCAAGGCCGGTGGCCAGGTGAAAGTGGTGGACCGTGAAGGCAAGGTCCGCAATGGCAAGATTCTCAAGATCATGGGACACATGGGTCTGGAGCGGGTGGAGATCGAGGAAGCCGAAGCCGGCAACATCGTCTGCATCACCGGCATCGACGGACTGAACATTTCCGACACCATCTGCCATCCCGACAAGCCGGAAGCACTGCCGCCCCTGTCAGTGGACGAGCCCACTGTGAGCATGATCTTCCAGGTCAATACCTCACCTTTTGCGGGCAAGGAAGGCAAGTACGTTACCTCGCGCAATATCCGTGACCGTCTGGAAAAAGAACTGATCCATAACGTGGCGCTGCGCGTTGAAGACACCGACAGCCCGGACAAATTCCGCGTGTCGGGCCGTGGCGAACTGCATCTGTCCGTGCTGATCGAAAACATGCGCCGCGAAGGCTTCGAACTGGCGGTGGCTTCGCCGGAAGTGATCGTGAAGGAAATCGATGGCGAGAAGCAGGAGCCGTTTGAAAACCTGACCATCGACATCGAGGAAAACCATCAGGGTTTCATCATGGAGCAGCTGGGCCTGCGCAAGGCCGAGATGACCGACATGGTGCCTGATGGCAAAGGCCGCGTGCGCATGGATTTCATCGCGCCGTCGCGGGGCCTGATCGGTTTCCGCTCCGAATTCCTGACCATGACGTCGGGCACCGGCATCATGAACTCCACGTTCTCCCATTACGGGCCGGTGAAAGAGGGTGACGTCACCAAGCGCCAGAACGGTGTGCTGGTCTCGATGATTACCGGCAAGGTGCTGGGCTATGCACTGTTCAACATCCAGGAGCGCGGTCGCCTGTTCGTGGACCCGAACGTGGAAGTGTACGAAGGCCAGGTGATCGGCATTCACTCCCGCGGCAATGATCTGGTGGTGAACCCGACCAAGGGCAAGCAGCTCACCAACATCCGCGCGGCCGGTTCCGATGAAAACATCATCCTGACGCCACCGATCCGCTTCTCGCTGGAACAGGCGCTGGATTTCATCGACAAGGATGAGCTGGTGGAAGTGACGCCGAAATCGATCCGCATCCGCAAGAAGTTTCTGACCGAGAACGAACGCAAACGCAACAACAAGAACTGATATTCCAGTTCGCTGAAAAGCAGCCACCGGCGAAAACCGGTGGCTGCTTTTTTTATGCCTGTGATTTTTGCTGGCTGCTGCCATCTCCCTGCTGGTGCCTGAATTCCCTTGGTTTCCCGTTACTTTTCTGTATTCCCGCGTCAGTGCCGGGGGTGTCAGAGCGCCCGCTCACAAAACTGCATACAGGGTGTTTAATTTAAGTGAATATATTTGCAAATCATATTGCATAAATATGCTGAATTAGTCACTATCGGTCACGAATGGCGGGAATAATACTCAGTATTATGTACTTTAGTACCAATTGTCTAGTTATTCAGCAGTGCATTTTTCGGTCATTGCGGGCGTCGGATGCAGGGCTGAAGTGCCTGATAAAAAATAAAGACAATTCCGGACTGGCCTGAGGGAAAGCACTAACCCGGCAGGTCTATCCGTCGCCCGTCAACTTCACTCCTGTGTTTATCCGTGCTGTGCAGCGTCGAGAGCCGGCGCTGCACACGCTCAGGTGTCGCCGGTGCTTTTGCGCGTCGGAGACTGCAATGCCGGAGCTGGAAAACCTGAAGACCTGTTTTGTTCGGAAAGGACTGGGTATGGGAAGCAACAATAAGAAGAATGTTGTCCTGGCGTTGTCGATGGCGATGAGTGTGCCGGGGGTGGTGAGTGCCAACTCGGAAGCGCCGGCCATGTATGACGCGCGCAATAACGGCATGGGTGGCGCCAGCATCGCCCATCTGGACAGCCCTGCTGCTGTCATGCACAACCCGGCAAATCTCGCAGCCACCCGTGGCAGTCAGCAGCAATTCGATATTACGGCGCTGATCGTGAAATTGACCGGTTCTTTCGCGGGACCCGAAAACGTCGAGGATTCTCCCTGGATCGTCGCGCCGTTGCCGTTCATGGGTTACCAGAAACGGGTGTCGAATGATCTCACCATGGGGTGGGCCGTCTACATGTCGACGGGCTTTGGCGGCGGGTACGAGGATGTCGAGCAATATGGTACCGGCAGAACCTGCACCGATTCCCTGGACGACGTGCTCATTGTGACGCCTGGCGGTGGCGTTGTGCTGAACAATGATGCCCAGTACAACGACTACTGCCCTCCCTACGGCCGTGATGAAACCGTGCAACTGGCGCTGTTCGAGCTGGCGTTCCCGTTCAGTTACGAGATCCGGGACGATCTGCGCGTCGGGCTGAGCATCCGTTTTCCCTTTGGTATGTTCACGCAAACCACCTCGGAAGATATCGTGGGTGCGTTTGTTCCCCCGGATCAGGCCGCTGGTTCCTACGGCCTGGGTTATGCGCAGGTGGAGTCCGAAATGTACGGCGTGGGGACACCGGGCTTTATGGCCGGCGTCACCTATGACGTCACGTCCTATTTCAGTGTTGCGGCAACGTATCGTTCCAAAGTCACCACGACCATGAAGGGCGATACCCAGCTGTTTCTGGAATCCAACATTCTGGTGGGACAGGCGCTGGGCGCGCTGGGCAATGTGCCGATCGGCACACTGGCAGAAACGCTCAATTCGATTCCCGATATCGGCCCGCTGCTGGCGGCACAGTTGGATGACACCATCGGCAGCTTTGCCAACCGGATTGCGTCCGACATCGATTCCCAGATCGACTGGTCCACCGGCAAGGAAATTGAACTGGGTTTTGCGTTGCGCATTACGCCTGGACTGCTGTTGGCAGTCGATTGGCGCCATCTGTACCTGGAGGAAGCCAACAAGGAATTTGTGGTGCAGCTGAAAGAGCCGCTGTTCGTGCAGACAGGATTGAACCAGCTGGGCCAGACCCTGAACTGGAAGGACGTGTATGGCTGGAGTTTCGGCCTGGAATATTCGCTGGATGACCACCAGTGGCTGCGTTTTGGCCATAACTTTGGCAACAGTGCCACACCGCCGGAATATGCCAACGCCTTCACTCCGCCGCCTGCAGACAAACAGGGTTCCTACTCGGTTGGCTACGGCATCCGGGCAGGCAAATGGCAGTATGACGTGGGCTTCAACTATGCGAAGGTGGAATACGAAATTGCCCAACCCTACGACGCCAACGGCCAGCCGGTGGATACGCCGACCTGCCGGCCTGGGCAGCTGGTGAAGAGTGGTTGTCCGGGACGAATGGGAGTCGAGACTTTCTTCCTGGCGCTTTCTGCGAATTACATCTTGCCTTGATGCCGCTGTGTGCAGGAAGAGGCGATCAACGCGCTCTTTCTGCACACATTCCAACATCAAACCATTATTGCTTCAGCGCGTTTGCCTGTTCCGCCAGTTGCAGAAACATCGGCGGCTCGCCGGCGCCGGTGACATCCAGTGCCGCGCCGCTGATGTAGCTGGAGCTGTCCTGCGCCAGCAGCAGACAGGCGTTGGCGATGTCCGCCGGCACTGCCATGCGTCCCATCGGCAGCGACTGTTCGATCAGGGCGATGCCTTTTTCCCCGCCGTAATGATCTTCTGACGCTTCGGTTTTTATCATGCCGGCGATGATGGCGTTGACGCGCACTTTGTCCGCCGCCCATTCCTGTGCCAGCGAGCGCGTCACGTTGATCAGCCCGGCCTTCGCTGCTCCATAAGCGGCTGTGCCAGGTGACGGCCGCACGCCGGAAATGCTGGCGATATTGATGATGCTGCCGCCGTTTTCATTTTTGCGGAGCGCATGATACGCCTGCTGGGAAAACACCAGCGGCGCAATCAGATTCAGGCGGATGATGGACTCGGTGAGT
This sequence comes from Pseudomonadota bacterium, assembly GCA_049323075.1. Classification (GTDB taxonomy): domain Bacteria; phylum Pseudomonadota; class Gammaproteobacteria; order Pseudomonadales; family Ketobacteraceae; genus Ch67. Next base: position 492 of record JBMOPR010000670.1, on the reverse strand, counting down.
TTCGATGGCGCGTCAGCGGCCTTGACGGGTGGACTGCCGCCGGCATTGTTGATCAGCACGTCGAGGCGGCCGGTACGTTGCAGTACGGTGTCGATCAGCTGTTGCGATTCTTCCGGCTTGCGCACGTCGGCGGCGATGAATTCCGCCTGCCGGCCGTGGCCTTGCGGCAGTTGCGCCGGTGCGTTGCGGCCGCAGATGAACACACGGGCGCCGGCCTGCAGAAAAGCCTGCGCGATGCCAAAGCCCACACCCTTGGTGCCGCCGGTGACGATAACGCTCTTGTTGCTGAAATCAGTCATGGTGTCGTTCGCTTATTGTTGCTGTTGCGCCTGCTGCTGTGCGCGGGTGGAGTGCAGGTATTTCCACACGCCGCTGCCAGTGCCTACCAGTTTGCCGCCACAGTATGCCTTGCCTTCCATGAAGGCGAGGGTGGACGTGATCTGGATGATGTCGGCGGTGGCGTAGAGGAATTGCCCCGGCAAGGTGGCGCCG
>JBMOPR010000669.1:0-8135 GCA_049323075.1 Pseudomonadota bacterium | reverse complement strand
GAATGACATATTCGGTGCCGCGCGCATCGATTTCCTTGCGATCCAGATTCACCTTGGCCTGGTCGCCGCGGATCAGCATGCCAGGCTGGCGGATCATGACATTGCCGCTGAGTTCAGATTCGCGGGTGGTGCGGTCCAGGCGCACGGTATCGCTCTCCAGTTCCCGGCTGCCCTGCCGGATCTTGACGTCGCCCTGCAGTACGAGGCGGCCGTCGACGGAGGTATCGAACTGGTCGGAGGTGGCGAACACCTGGCTTTCGCCGGGATCGCCACTGCTCAATGTGGGGGAGACGTAGACACCGTCGCACATGCCGGTGTGATACGGGCGCTGTTCCGGTGACATGGCGGCGATTTCTTCAGGCGAAATCCAGTCAAGACGGCGCCCGTCAGTGACGCTTTCGTCCTCGGCGGAAGCGCTGGCAGGCAGCAGGGAAAAGCCGGTGATCAGCAGCGCTGCGCAGGCCGCAGGCCAGAAAGTTTGCGTCCGTTTCATCAATAAAAGGTTCGGGGGAAGTCCTTGAGCCAGAGGTGAGCGCTTGACCCTGTTTTTGGTCTGGTGTGATCATACACGAACCCTTCTTTTGAGTCACAAATTTGCCTCCCCATGGATCATCGTCGCGACCACCTCAATCAGTGGCTGCACCAGCAGCTTGTTTCCAGCGGGCGTTACCAGGGCGACCTGCTTGCTCTGGACGTCGTCTCGGGTGATGCCAGTTTCCGCCGCTATTTCCGCTACCGTTATCCGGTGCCGGGTGGCATGGCGTCGGTGATCGGCGTGGATGCGCCGCCGGAGAAGGAAAACAGCGAGCCGTTCGTGCGGGTGGCGCGGCATCTGCTCAGGGCCGGCGTGCCGGTGCCAGAGCTGCTGGCGCTGGATCTGGCGCAGGGTTTCATGATGCTGAGTGATTTCGGCGATCGCCTGTTGTTGCCGGCACTCACTGCCGATTCGGTGGACGGTCACTATGGCACCGCCATGCGCACGCTGATCGACATCATGCAGGCCGATTTTTCCGACGCGCCGCTGCCGGCCTACAATCAGCCACTACTGCGACGGGAAATGGAGCTGTTCCGGGAGTGGTTTTGCGGCGTTCATCTGCAGTTGTCGTTAAGCGCCGATGAAAACTGCCAGCTCGACGACGTGTTCACCTGGCTGGAACAGCAGGCGCTGGCACAACCCCAGGTCACCGTGCACCGGGATTACCATTCGCGCAACCTGATGCTGCTGGATGATGGCGGCCTGGGCGTGCTGGATTTCCAGGATGCCGTGCACGGGCCCATCACCTACGATCTGGTGTCCCTGCTGCGGGATTGCTATATAAGTTGGCCCGAGGATCAGGTGAAGGAGTGGACGCTGCGTTTTGCCGATCGCCTGCGCCGGGTGAGCCTGCTGGATGACGTGACTGACGCCACCTACTGGCAGTGGTTCAACGGCATGGGCGCCCAGCGGCACCTGAAGGTGGCCGGCATTTTTGCACGCCTGAACCATCGCGATGGCAAGCCTGGTTATCTGAACGACATTCCCCTCACGCTGGCCTATCTGATCCAGGAGTGCGAAAGCTTTCAGGGCAACGGACGACATCTCATGGCGCCGTTCGCAGACTGGTTGCGCCAGCGCATAGTGCCGGCTTTGCTGGCCAAGCAGCCGGCGGCGGCAAACCTGCTGGGCAGATACGCGCCATGATGGCCATGCTGCTGGCAGCGGGACGGGGCGAGCGCATGGCACCCCTGACCGATCACACTCCCAAACCTCTGCTGCCGGTGGCGGGCAAACCCCTGCTGCAACATCATATCGAACGCGTGGCGGCGGCAGGATTTACCGGGCTGGTGATCAATACTGCCTGGCTGGGTCAGCAGATTGCGGATTTTGTCGGCGATGGTTCCCGTTTCGGCATTCCAATCCGCGTCAGTGCGGAAGGGGAGCGGCTGGAAACCGGCGGCGGTATTTTCAATGCGCTACCCTTGTTGGGCAGCGCGCCATTTACAGTGATCAACAGCGATATCTGGACCGATTTTCCGCTGGCATCGCTGCCACGACAGATATCGGGGCAGGCACATCTGGTGCTGGTGCCGAATCCGGATCACAATCCGCGCGGCGATTTCGCGCTGGAAAACGGTCAGTGCGTGCCCGGGGGCGACAATCGGCTGACCTTCAGCGGCATCAGTGTGCTGACGCCGAAATTGTTCGTCGGCTGCCAACCGGGCCGTTTTCCGCTGGCGCCGCTGTTGCGGGATGCCATCGCACGTGGACAGGTGAGCGGGCAACGCCACGACGGCATCTGGATCGATGTGGGCACCCCGCAGCGGCTACAGGCAGTCGAAACGTTATTGCGGCATCCAGGATCTTCCTTCAAGGAGTACGACGTTTGACCTCATTTATCTGGCTAGGCCCCCTGATCGGCGTGCTGACGGGATTTTTCCTGGCGGGAGGTGGCATCGTGGGCGTGGTGGGCGCGGCGCTCGGCGCCTGGCTCGGCTTCCAGTTCGACACCATCATCCAGCTCAGCAGCAGCGTTTACCAGTTCACCACCCGCGGCAAGGGGGGCGACACCGAGATCCAGCAGGCCTTTTTCCGCGCGACATTCATTTGTCTGGGGAAAGTGGCGAAGTGCGACGGTGCGGTGTGCGACGCCGAAATCCAGTGGACCACTGCCGTGATGGACCGCATGGGTCTGAGCGCCGAGAAAAAACGCGAAGCCATCGAGCTGTTCGATCTGGGCAAGTCCGGCCAGCATGATCTCACCGCTGAACTGACCCGGCTGCATGAAACCTGCGGCCGCCGCGTCACCCTGCTGCAGATTTTCATGGAGATCCAGGTGCAGGCGGCCCTGAGCGACGGCGCGCTGGACCAGAAGGAATGGGCCACCCTGTCGCACATCGCCCAGACCATTCGCTTCCGCATTACGCTGCTGGAGCGCATCGTGCGCAGTGCGCAGGCATACCAGGAATTCCGCACCCAGGACAAATCCCGCCCGCGCTCACCGCAGGAGGAATTGTTGCGTGCCTATGAAATTCTCGGCATTGAACCTACTGCTTCAGTTGCGGAACTCAAGCGCGCCTACCGCCGCCTGATGAGCCAGCACCATCCGGACAAGCTGATCGCCAGAGGCCTGCCGGAAGAGATGTTGGACATGGCCAAGGAAAAGACCCAGGCCATCCGTACTGCCTACGAAGCGATCATGGCCAGCCGCAAGTGAATGCGGGCGCGCCAGAATAGCGCTTTGTTTCAGAACGATATGCAAGCTGCGTTGAGCAGGCCAATGGCAATGGAAAACGCCGCCGACATGGTGCCTGCTGCCACTTGGCCTTCCGTGATGCGCTGCGACAGTTGCGGCACAAACAGGCGGGTGATGAAAAATGCCAGCAGCTGGATTGCGAATCCCACCGCCGACCACACCGCGAAATCCACCAGATTGATCGAACTGTTGATGGCTTCCTCCAGCACGATGGCGTAGCCCACTATCGCACCGCCCAGCGCAATGGCGGCGGCCGAGTTGCTCTGTTTCACCAGCTTCCATTCGTCGTGCGGCGTTAGCGCCGTGTAGGCCAGCTTGAACAGGATCAGGTCGGTCAGTGCCATGAAAAAATAGGGAACAAAACTTTGCAGGCCGGTGAGGGAATATTGCAGTTGCTCCAGCATGGTCGGGATTCCGTGAGGTGAGGGTGGGCGGAATTATACGGGATGCGGCGCCAAACTCCACGGTGGACAGGCGCCCGCTGGCAAGCGCCCGTCCACCGGATCGTTCTGCATGAAGTTCTGTGTGCAGTGCTATGAGCTGTTCAGCGTGTTGTGTCGATCGCGAACCAGAGCACCAGTTCGGCGCTGCTCTTGCCGGTTTTCCACATGGCGGGGCCGAGGAACAGGCCGGGTGCCACTTCCCGCAGTTCGTCGCGGATTTTCGCAATGAAGAACGGGTTACCCGGCTGTTCGTAATCCAGGTAGATGCAGTCCTTGCCGTCGATCACGGACGGTTCGATGCGGGTCTTGAACGGAAACCAGTTCAGTTGCGCCAGCAGGTTGATGCGGTTGATGCCGTCGCCGGTGGTGTCGCTGGTGGCGTTGAAGCTTTTGCCGTCCCAGGGAAACAGGCTGAGTTTGCTGAAGGCGGTGATCGGACTGAACAGGAAGGTTTTGTCGACGCCGCGGATCGCCAGCATGCGGCCTTTGGGGGTGCCGTTCAGGGCCTTGAAGCTGGCGGGCATCGAACCGGCGCGGTAGAGGGCGTCCAGTTCGTCCACAGTCATGGTGGACAGGTCGTCCAGGGTCAGGCCGGTGGTGCCTGATTTGCCGGTGGAGCGGAGGGTGGCGGTTGCTGTGCTCATGGGGTGTCTCCTTACGTTTCTCGGGTGGATAGTCTGGGTGGGTTTTCAGGGCTGATTTTCAGGGGATAGGGTGCAGCGGTAGCGGGTTGCTCACCCGGCAGAACAGATCCCAGCAGGCCTGCTCCGCCTGGGCCAGAATGGCGTCATCGCAGGCGGGCAGGTAACCAAGGTGTTCGGCCTTGAACAGGCCCACCACGGCGCCCCAGATCATCGCCATGAGGGTGCCGGCGGCCATGTCGCGGGCAACGCCCTGGTCGCGGGCATACTGACAAAACAGGTTGACCGGCAGCAGGATCTGCAGTTCCAGCTGGCGGCTGGTTGCATCCAGGTAGGGCACGTGGTCCTGCAGTTCCAGAAAGCGGAATTCCAGCGGATGACGGCGGGCAAACCCGGTCAGGCGCTGCCAGAAATCGTGGAAGGCCACGCGCACGTCGCCCTGGGGATCGAAATCCTGCAGCAGTGCGTCCCGCAGCAGTGACTTGGCCTGCTGGAACACGCCGTTCACCAGCGCTTCCTTGCTGTCGAAGTAGCGGTAGATAGTACCGGCGCCGACTTCCGCCAGCCGCGCTACGTCGGGCACGGCGGTGCCGTGAAAGCCGCGCTCGCTGAACAGGGCCAGGGCGGCACCGAGTATGGCTCGCTGTTTTTGCGCGGCCTTGGCGGCCGTCAGTGAACCCGTTGCCGGGGGCGCAATGTTTCCGTCTTTTGGGGTGGGCTGGTCGGGTGTCGGCAATGTCTGCATAGCGGGCTGATTCATGTCTAAAAAACGGAATGAACATTCATTCCTGATAGAATGCCTTCAACCGGGCGGGCTGTCAATGCCGGTTATGCAGGCAGGAAAGGAGGGCGCGGCGAGTGCCGGTATGCTGCGCATCCGGCACGCAATACCGCCTGTAGGGCGACTTGCTTCGGGTGCCGCTGGTTCAGATTCCGGTGATTATGTGTGGGTGGTCAGGATTTTTTCTTGCGGAACCAGCGCTCGCCCCAGCCCCGAACGGCCTTGATGACGGCGTTCTCCTGCAAGGGGAAATCCGGGCGGGCACCGCGCACGATGCGTTGTTCGAACTGGTCCTGGCGCGAGCGGCCGGCGCTGTGACGGCGTACGGCCGGGTCGGTGCGGGGGAAGAATTCCGGTGCGATGTCCAGTATCGGGATGCGCAGGTCCATGGCGTCCAGGTCGGTGTTGAAGTCGGTATCGCGTGGTTGTACCGGATCGATGATCACCAGGCCCGCGATGTCCTTGATCAGCATGGTCTGGGCCTTCTTTGCGGCGAAACCGGCGGACAGGCCAATGGCGATCACCACCATCGGCTTGGGGCTTTTCTGTCGCAACAGCGTACTGCCGGCGCGGGCGCGGCGGTCCACTTCGTCCGGTACCTGTTCCGGCAGGTACTCGACGCTTTTTTCCTCCACAGGAATGGCGGCGGGATCTGCAGGAGCGGTGTCTTGCGGGGCAGGTGCTGTTTTCCCGTCTGTGGCGGGGGCGGGGGCTGCAGTGGTGCCGGTTGTGGTGGCGGACGGATCGGCAGGTGCTGTGATGCCGGCGGGCAGTTGTGGCAGCAGCCGGTAATCGGGCATGGCAATGGAGAGGGTATTCCAGCCGTGAGCTGCCAGCACCGTACGCAGTTCATGCACGACACCGGGCCAGTCCGGATGCTGCAGGTTGTCGTGCAGGATCAGCGCGTTGGCAAACGTGGCGCCACTGTGGTCCGCCAGAAACAGGCCGAGGAACTGGCTGTCACCTTCGCCCAGCCAGATGACTTCGGTTTCCTTGTCCACCCGCTTCAGTTGCTCTTCCAGTGCCTTGCTGCGACGGGTTTCCTCGCGCACCGGTGGGGCTTTCAGCGCGGGCGGCGCTTCCGTGGTTGCGGCAGTGGGCTCGGTCTGGACCGGGGGAGGCGTGGCGGCCTTGGCGGCCAGCAACAGCGGCGACAACAGGCAGAGCAGTAAAATCGGTCGGCATTTCATGGGCTTGATGGTCCGGGCGGGGGTTCCGTCAGTATAGCCGGCCCGGCTTTGGGCGCTGCGGCTAACCTGGGTTACAATGCGCCCACTTTTTTCGCCGGGGTTCCGCCATGACCGATTACCTGATTGCTCCCTCGATCCTGTCCGCCGATTTTGCCCGTCTGGGCGAGGAAGTGGACAACGTGCTGGCCGCCGGCGCCGACATCGTGCATTTCGACGTGATGGACAATCATTACGTACCCAATCTCACCATCGGCCCCATGGTCTGCAAGGCGCTGCGCAATTACGGCATCGAGGCACCCATCGACGTGCACCTGATGGTGAAGCCGGTGGACCGCATCATCGGCGACTTCATCGAAGCCGGCGCCACCTACATCACCTTCCACCCGGAAGCCAGCGACCACATCGACCGCAGCCTGCAACTGATTCGCGACGGCGGCTGCAAGGCCGGCCTGGTGTTCAATCCCGCCACGCCGCTGCACGCACTGGAACACGTGCTCGACAAGATCGACATGGTGCTGCTGATGTCGGTGAACCCTGGTTTCGGTGGCCAGAAATTCATTCCCCACACGCTGGAAAAACTGCGTCAGGCGCGCAAGATCATCCAGGACAGCGGTCGTAACATCCGGCTGGAAATCGACGGCGGCGTGGGCGTGGCCAATATTCGTGAAATCGCCCAGGCCGGCGCGGATACGTTCGTGGCGGGTTCGGCAATTTTCGGCAAGGGTGATTACAAGACGGTGATCAACCAGATGCGGGCCGAACTGGCGAAGGTTGGCTGAGCAACGCCAATGCTGACCCGCCTCACTGGCCTGTTCGGGAACCATCTGCCGCAGCTCATTGCCTTTGATCTGGACGGCACCCTGGTGGACAGCGTGCCGGATCTGGCCGCCGCCATCGATCGCATGCTGGAACAACTCGGGCGTGCGCCGGCGGGCGAAGCGAACGTGCGGGGCTGGGTGGGCAATGGCGCAGCGGTGCTGGTCAGGCGGGCGCTGGCGGATTCCGCCGATCCCGTGCAGGTGAATTTGGTGGAAGACGCACTGCAGTTGCAGGCACTGAAAATTTTTCACGCCTGCTATCATGAGGAAAACGGCCGGCTGACCCAGCTGTATCCCGGTGTGCTGGATGTGCTGAACGTATTGGCCGGTCTGCAGATTCCGCTGGCCGTGATCACCAACAAGCCCTTGAATTTTACCGGGCCGCTGTTGCAGCAGATGGGCATCGCTCACCTGTTCAAATGCGTGCTGGGCGGCGAGTGCCTGCCGCACAAAAAGCCGCATCCGCTGCCGTTGCTGCATGTGTGCGAGCAGTTGAGCGTGCCGCCGGCGCAGGCGTTGATGGTGGGCGACAGCCGCAACGATGTGGAGGCGGCGAAAGCAGCGGGTTTTGTCAGTGCCGCGCTCACCTATGGTTATAACCACGGCGAGCCGGTGGCGGCCTGCAACCCGGACTGGCTGCTGGATGATTTTCGGGAATTGTTGCTGTAAACGCGGAAAAAGGGGTTGGCAAGGCGCGGAAAGCTGGTGTAAGTTTGGGTTTCTTCCGAAACGAAAAAATGTGTACCCGATCGTGAATACACCGTTTTCGCAACTGCCTTCCTCCCTTTTCACCAGCCTTCGTTGGCGATGGCGCCGGTGATTTCCGCCTGTCGGTGGCGCCGATTCGCATTTGGTGCTGCTGATTCTGAACCAAACGAAATTCGTCGAAAATTAATAGTTTCAGTGCCGCTCGATTGAGTAATGATCCGTGCCGTCGAGCGCGTGGTCGTCCGGTTTGGGACACGCCGTGAACCCATCCCTGGGGGCTGCTCCGCGACATCCCTGTCGCAGAGCGTCCCAAACCGGACG
>JBMOPR010000668.1:0-8146 GCA_049323075.1 Pseudomonadota bacterium | reverse complement strand
CGGCGGTGAAACGGCATGTATCGCTGGGAACAGGATTTTTGTTGTTGGTGGTGAGATAAACATTGGTAGCAGTGGGCGGCACTTCAACCATGACTTTTTGCGCACGTTCAAAAATATGAATTCCATCATAGAACGTCACGTCATAGGGTTGCTTGCACCCGGAAACGAGTAATCCAAACAGGATGGCTATTGCCGTGCAACACTGTCTGATGGCAATGAACCTGCGCAACGCTGGCAATATGCCTGAAGTTTGGCAAGACAAGCGGATTTCCCCACGGTAGTGAATGCCTTGCCGAGGCTATAGAAGAGCTGCGCGCCTTTGTAGACACTTTCGTATCATTGACAATGCCAGAATACTGTGGTCTGGAAATCCATATACAGTCTTGCGCTGTCAATTAACCTTGTTGTGATGGGCAGAAATCAGGCTGGAACAAAACCGGGCTATATTTGAAGATCGCACGGGAAGGCGGCGGGATGTCTGCAGCTCAAAACCTGTCGTTGATGGCTTTGCTGATAGATAGGTCAGCCACAGATTTTCCTTCAGCCGGCACTGACCCTGACAGGCCGTCGGGTGCGATTTGGCGCATCAATGGAATAGCCGCCAGTCAGCCGCGAAGCGCTGCCTCAATTGCACTGATATCGATTTTTGTCATTTCCATCATCGCATCGAACGCGCGCTTGGCGGCAGCCGGGTCGGGATCGGCAATGGCTCTCGTCAGAACCACCGGTGTTATTTGCCATGACACTCCCCACTTGTCCTTGCACCAGCCGCAAGCGCTTTCCTGACCGCCATTGCCAACGATCGCGTTCCAATAACGATCCGTTTCGGCTTGATCAGTGGTTGCCACCTGGAAAGAAAACGCTTCGCTTTGCGCGAATGCAGGCCCGCCGTTGAGCCCGAGACAGGGGATATCCATTACAGTGAACTCCACGGTCAACACGTCGCCTTTCTTCCCCGACGGAAAGTCTCCCGGCGCGCGGTACACGGTGCCAACGAAGGAGTCTGGAAATGTATCGGCGTAGAACCGTGCCGCTTCTTCAGCGCCGCCGTTGTACCAGAGGCAAATCGTGTTCTTGGCTGGTGTTGTCATGGCACTTCTCCTTTTGAGATGGAAATTCCTGATTTTCTACACCGGGTTACGGAGCTTCGCTTTCGTGAACACGCAGCCGCATTGCCTCGCTATTCCCTTGCATGTATGGTTGTACTTGCAAGATTGTACAATCATTGGAAATTTGGATCATGCTGACTGTAGAAATTAGCGATCTTAGAGCCAACCTGCTGAAGTATCTAGAAAAGGCCAGTCGTGGAGAGCAGATTACCGTCACTACAAACGGCCGGATTTTAGCAATCATTGTTCCTCCGACCGACAAAAAGGCGATGGCAAGGAAACGACTTGATGATCTCTCTTCTACCGCCAAACTACATGATGTAATAAGCCCGCTGGGCATTCGTTGGGATGCTACGCTGTGATTCTGCTAGATACCTGCGTCCTGCGCCAATCTGCTTTTCTTGACACGATCTGGTGAGGCATAACGCCTGGAACACCGGCCGAGCGTAGCGACGTCCGTGTGCTTTGGATTGGTACGCCCGGCATGGGCATAAACTAATGGGGTGAAAGTCCCCTGTAGGAGGATCACCGTTTAGTCATCATTAAACGGAAACTACTAGCGAATGGCAAGGGCTGAACCGCGAGGGCCAGTCTGGAGGAAGCCACTAGCAAACCCGCGAGCTGACGAATAGAAACCGCATACAAGGCCATGGCTTTGGGTAAGTGTGCCAATGAACACGAAACCCTGATCTGATAAGCCACGGTAAATGCGGCAGTGGTGCGGTGACAGTTTATGTTCTTATCCGGGGAGGTCTGTGTGACAGGCATCTGTGCAGACAATCAGCCCCGTGGCCGCTGATTCACAAATGGGCCCTTATATTGCTCAAGGCCACCGGAGCAATAGCGAAAGCAGGGTGGCAACACAGAAGCGCCCGGTATGGCAACATTCCGGGAGATCGGACAGACGTCAGCAGAAGGCATAGTAGCCCAACGTCCACCGTAATGGGTGGAACATGGTGAAGGCCTGAACTTTACCCATAACAGGAGGCCCCGTGGCCAACCTCGAACGTTTACCCAGACGGACAACAAACCGACGAGCGTACCGCCATGCAACAAGCCCCTGACACCCACGCTCTGATGGACGAGATTCTCTCCCGTGAGAACCTCACCCGCGCCTGGAAGCGCGTGCACAGCAACAAAGGAGCGCCCGGCATCGACGGACTTCGGATCGATGAATTCGCGGCGTACTTCAGAGCACACGGGCCGACCATCCTGGCGGCCCTGCACCGAGGCGACTACCGGCCCTACCCGGTACGACGGGTCTACATCGACAAGGAGGACGGAAGCCAGCGTGGCTTGGGAATTCCCACGGTACTCGACCGGGTGATTCAACAAGCCATTGCCCAAGTGCTCTCGCCTATCTTTGAAGCCACCTTTTCTGAATACAGCTACGGCTTCCGGCCGAAGCGGTCTCAGCACCAGGCGGTGACCCAAGTACAAACCTACGTGGCACAAGGCCGGAAAATCGCCGTTGACGTGGACTTGTCAAAGTTCTTCGACCGGGTCAATCATGATTTTCTGATGACACAACTCGGCAAGAAGATCCGCGACAAAGCCGTGCTCAAACTGATAGCCCAGTACCTGCGCGCTGGCGTGGTTGAAGACGGCCACTGGCAGGCGACACGGGAAGGCGTCCCACAAGGAGGCCCACTCTCGCCGCTGCTGTCGAATGTCGTGCTGGATCTGCTCGACAAAGAACTGGAGAAGCGCGGCCATGCGTTTGCGCGCTGGGCCGATGATTTCGTTATTCTGGTTCACAGCCAACGCGCGGGCGAGCGTGTATTGGCGAGCATCACGCGGTTCATCGAACGTCGACTGAAACTCAAGGTCAACGACCAGAAAAGCCACGTGGCACCCATTCGCCAGTGCAAGTTCCTGGGCTTCTCATTTCATGGTAACAGCCTGGTCTGGCACCCGAAGGTGCTGGACAAATTCAAACGTGAAGTGAGAGCGCTCACAAGCCGCTCACAGGGAAAATCAGTGGAGGCTGTCATTCGAAACCTGAGCGTATATCTGCGAGGCTGGATCAACTATTTTGGTATAGCCAAGAGCTACCAGAAGTGCATTGATCTGGACCAGTGGATACGCAGACGGTTACGGATGTACCTGTGGAAGCAGTGGCGACGGGCGCGCACCCGAGTCAGGCATCTGCTGGCTTTGGGCGTACCGACGACACTGGCAATCTGCTGCGGCGCATCGGAAAAGAGCTATTGGCGCAGTGCTAAAACTGAAGGGATACACAGAGCGATCACCAACGAACATCTGGAAGGTCTCGGACTTGTCTCGTTGCGTGATCGATGGGTGGAAATTCACTACGGGTAAGGAACCGCCGTATGCGGACCCGCACGTACGGTGGTGTGGGGAGGGCTAGTGAGAAGCTAGCCCTTACCCGATTTGAGAAAGCCGGTCTGGTTGTCGCCGATGTCGATGGGAATCATCAGCTGGCGCTGGTCGATCTGCTCCGGCTTCAGATTGAAAAAATCCTTCGCCATTTCGGGGCTGGCCACCCACACCAGCGGGTCCATGCCCGGGAAGCGCAGGGTGAAGGCGTCGCCGTATTTGGCGTGGCATTCCGACAGATAATCGTAAATGCCGGTGCCCATCTTCATGGCCTGTTTGAATTTGGATTCGGTGGGGCCCGGTGGCAGGGGCAGGGATTGGCTCATGGATGAAGTCCTCTGTAACCGGCGCACACAGCGGTGTGCCGTTCATTTTTATTTTGGGTGGTCAGGGTCGGGTTGGAGCGGTGTAACTTTGTATACAGTGTATACCTAGTTCGATATACTCCACAACAGCCAATAAAACCCACTGTTTTACTTGGGAATAATCGACACATAACAAAAAGGGGCAGGTCATGTACGACATCATTCTGTGGGGTGCCACCGGTTTCACCGGACGCCAGGCCGCCCGCTATCTGCACGAGCAATACGGCAGGAAAGGGCTGATCCGCTGGGCGATCGCGGGGCGGGACCGCTCCCGGCTGGAAGCGATTCGTGCCGCCATCGGCGCGCCGCAACTTGACCTCTTCATCGTGCCGGGCCGTGATGGGGCCGCCGCCGACCAGCTGGCGCAGGCGACAAAACTGGTGTGTTCCACCGTGGCCCCTGCGGCAGACTATGCGACGGAAATGGTGGCCGCGTGTGTACGTCACGGTACGGATTACTGCGATCTGAGCGGCGAACTGCACTGGCTGCGGGCGATGATCGACCGCTACGACGATGCGGCGAAAGCCAGCGGTGCGCGCATCCTGAATGCCTGCGGTTTCGATTCCATTCCCTCGGACCTGGGCGTGCAGTTCCTGCAGGAACAGGCCATGAACCGCTACGGCGAATATTGTCACCACATCCGCAACTGCTTTGACCAGGGCCATATCGCGGTGTCCGGCGGCAGTTTCGCCAGCGGCCTGGGGGTGATGCGGGCGGTGGCGGGTGATCCGCAACTGGCGAACCTGATCGCCGATCCCAACAGCCTGAATCCCCGTGATCGCATGCGCGGCGCCTGCAAGCCGGAACTGGACCGCGTGGTGCACGATGCCGAGTTCGGCCAGTACCTGATGCCGTTTCCGATTGGCGGCATCAATACGCGGATCGTGCGGCGTTCCCATGCGCTGACGAATTTTCAGTACGGCGAGGATTTCATTTACGAGGAAGCGAAACTGGCAGGCAACGGATTGCTCAGAAAAACCCGCGCCCAGCTGGAAAATTTTTTCACGCAATTGTTTGTAGCTGGCGATCCGGCCGCACCGTTCACCCGTTTTCTGCACGGGCTGGGTCCCAAGGTGGGTGACGGCCCCAGCGACGCGCAGATCGCCCGCAACGGGCCGTTCAGTTTTCGCATGATCGGGCGCACGCCGTCGGGCAAACAATTGCGGGGGCAGGTGTACTGCGCCCGCGACCCGGGCCACGGTGGCACGGCTGCCATGCTGGGGGATACGGCGTATTGCCTGGCGATGGAGCGGGACAAAACCGGTCGCACCGGCGGCTTCACCACCACCAGTGTGGCGCTGGGGCCGGTGCTGCGGGAACGGTTGCGGCAACATGCGGGTGTGGAGTTCACGCTGGATTCCCGCTAACCATTCCGCGTCAGGAGGGCGTCGGGTCAGGCACCAGCCTCACTCACTTTTTTCAGCGCGGCCAGCCCCGCCTCGTAATCCTTGCCGATCATCCTGTCCATATCGAAGAACAGGCACATCACTTTGGACAGAAACGGCAGGGGGCCCTGAATGGACCAGGTGACCAGCGTGCTGCCGCCGGCTTCATTCAGCGTGAATTCCACCTGGTTGCGACCTTCCATCGGTCGCAGGAAATCCAGTTGGATACTGAGTTGGGACGGTGGCGTTTCAGCCACGATTTCCATGCGGCCGGCGCCGATTTCGTTGTTGCCGTCCCAATCGTAGATGGCGCCGGTACCACTGGCAGCACCGCTGAACGTCCGCTTCAGGGCAGGATCGATTTTTTCATAGGGCGACCAGACGCTCCATCGTTGCAGATCGTTGATGAAGGGAAAAATAACGCTGGCCGGCGCATTAATACGCGTGCTGCGTTCCACCCGGAAACTGTCGGGTTGTGTAGTGGCAAAGCCCAACACGCCGGCGATCACGACAGCAAACAGAACAGCGACTGATATCAGTATTTTTTTCAACATGGTTGGCTTCCTGGCAAGGTTTCAATCGTCGTTGCGTTTGGGCGGCAGTTCCCGCACCGGCCGGATCTCGATGCTGCCGTAACGCGCCGGCGGAATTTTTCCCGCCAGTGTGATGGCTTCATTCAGATCGCGTGCCTGCAGCAGATAAAAGCCCGCCAGCTGCTCGCGGGTTTCCGCGAACGGGCCATCGGTCGTGGTGATCTTGCCATTGCGCACCCGCACGGTGGTGGCGGTTTCCACGGGTTGCAGTGCGTTGCCGCCCAGCCAGTGGCCACTTTCGCGCAGCCCTTCACCGCAGGCGATGCATTCCTGATTCAGATCGTCCCATTCGCGCGGCGACATGGACGTCATGATTTTTTCGTCGTAATAAACCAGGCACAGATAGTTCATGGGGTTTGTCCTCGCAGGGGTGTTATTCGCAGTTGATCATCCACTGAATCCCGAACTGGTCTGTCAGCGCGCCGAATCTGCGCGCCCAGAACGTGGTGGCCAGGGGCATGACGATGGTACCGTTGTCCGCCAGTGCATTGAAGATGCGTTCGGCTTCGGCGGGGTCCGGCACTTGGAGATTGTTGGCGATGCCCTGGTTGGGCTGGAAGCGGTGGGGTGGAGCGTCCGATCCCATCAGCACGGCATTGCCCAGATTGAGGCGCACATGAATCACCCGATGGTGCAGTTCCTTCGGCACTTCGCTGCACATGGGCGACTCGCCAAACGTCATCAGGTTTTCGATCCTGCCGCCCAGCACTTTCTCATAGAATTCGAACGCGACGCGGCAGTTGCCGTTGAAATTCAGGTAAGGATTGAGTCGCAGTTGTTGTGTGGATAGTTGCGCGGCCAGTTGCGCTGCATTTTGCTGGTGCTGCTCGATGCCGTCGCCGGCGGCAAAATCCTCCATTTCATACACCCGGCGCAATTCCAGACTGGCATTGCCGTTGGCATCTTCGGCGGGCCAGCGTTTCACCCAGTCCAGCGCCTCTTCTTTTGATTGCGCCTGAATCAGGGTGAAGCCGGCAATCAGTTCGCGGGTTTCGGCGAAGGGGCCGTCGGTAATGACGGGCTTGCCGTTCTTGAACTGGATGCGGGCGCCCTTGTCGGATGGATGCAGACCCATGCCGTCCAGCATCATGCCGGCCTCGATCAGGGATTGATTGTACCGGGCCATGGCGGACAGCAGGTCGTTGCCGGGCATCACGCCCGCTTCAGTGTCGGCGTCGGCCTTGCGGATAATCATGAAACGCATGGAAATTCTCCTTGTGAGTGATCCCGGTGAATGGTCAATGTGAAGTGTTTATTGAATAGTCGCTGTCGCTGTGGCCTTTTCGACAGTCGCCGCCATTTTTTTTCACTGTGCATAGGTTTCTTCAACCTGAACTTTTCTTGATCTGGCTGCGTTGCGGCCATTGGCGACTGCCAGTATTCTGATCTGCAGTTTCCCGTCAAAGGCCGCCCGTCCGGGCGCCCCCAACAGCCTGATCGATGGAAAGGTGACACATGGCGAAGAAAAACAAGCAGCAGGAAGACGTGGTACCGGCAGAAACCGAGCGCGGTCCCCTCAGCAACAAGGAATACGAAAAGGAACTCAAGCGCCTGCATGTGGAGCTGGTGAAACTGCAGCAATGGGTGGTGCACAAGGGCTTGAAAGTGTGCATCGTCTTCGAAGGGCGCGATGGCGCCGGCAAGGGCGGCACCATCAAGGCCATCACCGAACGGGTAAGCCCGCGTGTCTTCCGCGTGGTGGCACTGCCGGCGCCTACCGAACGGGAAAAAACCCAGATGTACGTGCAGCGTTACCTGGGCCATCTGCCGGCCGCCGGCGAGGTGGTGATTTTCGACCGCAGCTGGTACAACCGCGCCGGCGTGGAACGGGTGATGGGTTTCTGCACGCCGGAACAGACCCAGAAATTCCTCAACGCGGTACCCATGGTGGAGCGGGCGATGGTGGAGTCCGGTATCATCCTGGTGAAATACTGGCTGGAGGTGAGCCCCGAGGAACAGGAGCGCCGTCTGCACGACCGCATCCACGATGGCCGCAAGATCTGGAAACTGTCACCCATGGACGTGAAATCCTACAATCGCTGGGACGACTACACCCAGGCGCGTGACGACATGTTCACCCACACGGATACCGCCTGGGCGCCCTGGTACGTGGCGCGTTCCGAGGACAAGAAACGGGTGCGGCTGAATGTCATCAGCCATCTGCTGAGCCAGATACCCTATGAAGAAGTGAAGACTGAAAAAGTGAAGCTGCCCAAGCGCAAGATTGGCCGCTACAAGGCGATCGATTATCCCTTCAAGTATGTGGACGAGAAATTCTGATCCCGCTGCGGATCAGGGGGCGGGCGCCGTACCGGATGTGGCGCCCGCCGGCAATGCCTGATAGCGGTGAATGG
>JBMOPR010000667.1:0-8179 GCA_049323075.1 Pseudomonadota bacterium | reverse complement strand
TCAGCCCCAGCATCATCTTGAACAAGGTGCTTTTGCCGGCGCCATTGTGGCCGATCAGCCCGAACAGTTCGCCGCGCCGGCAGTCCAGCGATACGCCATCGACGGCATGCACGCTGCCGTAATGTTTGGTGACGCCGTGCACTGCAATCACGGTGTCAGCGGAAACCGGGGTAGTGCTTGCCAAGCCAGTCTCTCCAGTTAGGGTGCGAAGGTCGCATTTGGGGATTGGGGTCGATTACGCTGGGTGCGCGCAGCACCGGAAATTGCTGGCCCACCAGCCGCAGCGATTGTACTGCAGGGCTCGCCAGCAGCAATTTCATCATGGGATGTTTCCAGGTCAGGCGGTCGACGATGTCGTTCGCTTCGTATTGAATGTCGCCCCGATTGTCGCCGTTGCGATCCCAGCCCAGATAGTTGCTCCAGTGGTTGCCGCGTTCTGTTCCCCACGCCTCGTCTTTTGCGCCCACGTAACGCACCGGTTCGCGGTTGGAAATGAAATCGTTGCCTTCCACCCTGTTGTTCTTGGAGCCGGCCCACAGGTGCACGCCGACCACATTGTCCACCACCAAGTTGTCCTGCAGCGTGTTGTATTCGGCATCATAAATGAAAAAGCCGCGCGCGTTGCCGGCGACGATATTGTTTTCCACCCGCGCGTTCTGGATCGTGCGCAGCATGATGCCGTGATCGGAGTTGGCCCAGGCGCGGTTGTTGCGCACTACCTGATCGCGTACTTCCATCAGGGCCAGGCCGCCGCGATTCATCCAGCTGTCGTTGCCTTCCCACAGGTTGTAATAGGAATTCATGTAGTGGGAACCGTAGCGGCTGTGATGCAGGCGATTGCCGCTGAAAACAGCATGGTGCGATACATCGATATAGATGCCGTCGCGCACGAAGCTGATGTTGTTGGTGGTGATGCGGGCCCGCTGCGAGTTGTACAGCTGGATGCCGTTGCCGCGCTGGGAAGACCGGTAGTCGCGCTTGCCGGTGATGATGTTGTTGTCGATGACCACATCGTCGGCGTTTTCGATCCAGATGCCGAACAGGTTGTAGGTGAGATCGCAGTTGCGCACGGTGACGTGGTGTGCGCCCGGTTGCAGGTAGATGCCGGCATTCTGTTCGCGCAGGCTGTCGCCGGAATCGCGCACGATGAGACCTTCAATCGTGACCTGCTGTGCCGTGATGCGCACGGTGTCACCTTGCAGTCCGCCGGACAGGGTGGGGCGGTTCAGGCCGCGCAGGGTGAGTGGTTTTTCGATGCGCAGGTTTTCGCGATAAAAGCCCCGCTGCAGTTCAATGACGTCGCCGGCAGTGGCCTGATTGATGATGGGTTGGATGGGGTCGCCGGGCGCGATCTGCCAGGTTGTGGAAGTGATTGCGTAAACGGGATGGGCACTGATCACCGCCAGCACCATCAACAGCGCCAGTATCGTTCCGGTGGGTATTATGGTCTGGCCGCGCCACCACCGTCTCATTGCCATCAACCCGCGCTCAGCATCAGCAGATCGAGCGACTGCAACAGCAGAAACAGCAGCGCACCGATGACCAGATTCTTGAAGCCCACATAGCTGACCAGATCCATCGCGCTGGCCTTGCGGTAATTCCGTTGCCACCAGGGGCCCTCCTTCACATAGGGCTTTGAGCCCAGCCGTTCCAGCACCTCGAATAGACACCAGGCGGTCCACAGGCCGATGGCAAGGCCCGTGTGCAAGCGGCCATTCCATGCAAACGAGCCGATCAGCAACGCAGCCAGCGCGCCTGCCAGAACAAAAGCCACCAGCGTGCGTTGCCAGTTGAACTGATCGCGCTGCCACGGCCACAGATGCTCGATGATTTCCACCCGCACGGCATCAATAAAGTTGCGCGGCGTGGCGCAGGCCGGTGTGGCCGGGTCGCTGGGCATGCGCGGATCGACCGACAGATCCTGCACGGCAATCTTGCGCGCCGGCAATGAACGCGCCGTGGTTTCCGGCAGTGGCAGGAAATAGCCAGCGGGACTGATGGCCGTCAGCGGCAGGGCATTTTTCTCACGGTATTTACGCTCCTGCGCCAGCGGCGGGCAGGCGTGATCGTCGGTGTACAGCACCATGCAATCCAGACACAACAGGCATTCGCGCTGGTCGATGCGGCCGTGTTTATCGATGGCGAGCGAGCCGCATCCTTTCGCGCAGGCTTCGCAGCGGTTGCATTCATTTTTGCGTTGCAGGCCGAACCAGCGGAAGGTGCTGGGTACTGCCAGTGCCGCGCCGAGCGGGCACAGGTATTTGCAGAATGGCCGCTCAATGAAAATAGAGATACCCAGAATGCCGCCGGCAAACAGCGTGTAAGGCCAGCTGCGATTGAACATGCCCACCAGAAACGTGGTCTTGAACGGTTCCACTTCGGCCAACTGTTCCGCCAGGGTCATGGAAAACAGCGACACGCCCAGCAGGCCGAAAAATACCGCGTACTTGATCCATTTCAGTCTGTCGTGCAGTGCCTTGGGCAGCGCGCGCTGAAACCGGCCCAGGCCGATCCAGCCGCCGATCTTGTACAGCAGTTCCGACAGCGATCCGAACGGACACAGCCAGCCGCAGAACAGCCCGCGTCCCCACAGGAATACGGTGACGGAAATGAATACCCAGAACAGAAAAATGAACGGATCGGACAGGAACAGCTGCCAGGTCCATTTGAACAGCAACGAGTGGAACCACGTCAGAATCTGCGTTACCGAGGGCTGTGCCAGTAATCCAAAACCAACGAGGGTCACGCTGATCACCCAGGCCACATATTTGAAACCGTTGACCGGCCATTTGTTGTGCCGGTTCGAGCGCCGGGTCAGGCGATTGCGCTGGCTGTACACCACTCCCACCGCAATGAGAAACAGTGTAAACAGGATGATTTCGGGCAGGCGGTTTTTCCAGATTTTCAGCCAGGTCGGATCGGGGCGGACCACGTCCGGTCTGCCGCCTTGCAGATAGCGCGCCGGCAACCAGTATTCCGCATCAAAATTGGTGAAGGTGCGCGTGCCGGTGGCCTTGTCGACCAGATTGCCCAGAAACACGAACTTCCATGGATAGGCGCCGGAAAACGCCGGTGAGCGGATAATGTAGATGGCGGATTCGGTGTAGGCAGGCGCGCCTGCAACGTCAATGCTGTAGAGATTCAGATAATCGCGATCACGGAATGTGAATGAATCCGTGTCCTGCCGTACCTGCACGCGATCATAAATACCACCACGCACAAAGCCAGACCCTTTAAACGATTCGCCGCCGTCGGTGCGGATCACAAACAGCGCATGTTCGCCGTCTTTCAATTGCAGCATCAGATTGCGATAGCCGTTGTCGCCGAGAATGGCGGAGCCAATGTCGGGCTGGTTCAGATAGCCGAACCACAGCTCGATGAACGGGGTGGCGCTGGCGGGCAGACCCACCTGTTCCGGCTCCACCCGCAGTTGCTGCACACTGCCTTCGGCCACCATGCTGTTCCAGTCCTGCGGTTTGCCGGCTGCGGCAAATGTTGCCTGGTTGCGGATGGTGGGTTCGATGATGCCGGTCTGGCGCGCGACGGCAGTGGCCGAGGCCAGCATCACCTGATTCTGCGCAATCACGGTGACGGTGGCGCCGGAAATGCCGTCCAGGCCGATGCTGTCCTGATCCGGCCGCGTGTGGCCCACTTCAATGCTGTCGCCGGCAAACAGGCCGACATACTGGTTGAGAAAATCCGTCAGCGCCGTTTCCGGAATGCCCAGCAGCAGGATGGGTTCGGAGTGCTTCAGCACCTTGGCGCCGGTGAACTTGCCGGTGGTGTCCATGCCGATCAGCGTGATCACCGGTTTGCCGGAATAGGCGGGCGTGTCGGTGATGTCGGTGGACAGCATCACATAGCCGATCAGTTCGCGCTTGCCATTCACATCGGCAAAGGCGTCCACATAGGGCGGTTGGCCCTTGCGCTGGGAAAACGCAGTGGCACCGGGAATAACATCGGTGCAGGGAGCATGCGCGCACAGATCCGGCGCGCTGAAGATTTCTTCGCTCAGTTTGGCTTCATACGCGCCTGCCAGGGTCAATTGCGTTGTCCACAGCAGCGACAACAGCAGCAGTAATTTTGGCAGTGCTTGCAGTGTGTTCATTGGGCGATTCCGCCGGCGGTTCAATGGGTCAGTGGCGCGTCCGTCGCGGCTGGCCGGAAGATTGTGGAGGGGCGTTGCGCCCCTCCTGGTACAGATCCCGCTGATGCTCAGGCCTCTACCATCATGCGCGAGCGCATTTCCAGGTGCAATGCGTGGCAGAAATGCGAGCAGTAACACCAGAACACCCCGGGCTTGTCGGCCTTGAACGTGACGGATGCGGTTTCCTGCGGGTTGACGATGAAATTGATGTTGTATTTTTCAATCGCAAAGCCGTGGGTCAGATCCTCGATGTTGTCCAGGTTGGTGAGGATCAGCGTGACTTCATCACCCAGCTTCAGGTTGAAATCGCGCAGGCTGAAAATCGGCGCCTGCGATGTCATCTTCACCGTAACCTTGTTGCCTTCCCGGAACACACCGCTCTCGCTGGAGCTCTTCACCGCGTTGGGGAAGTCAGCCATGTTGTACACCTGTTTGGTGCGCACCAGATCCCGCTTGAAGATGATGAAGTCGTGCGGTTCGGGGCGTACCGGGTGATCCGCAATCAGCACCATCTTGTCACCGGAAATATCGACGATCTGCTCGTTCTCCGGATGCAGCGGGCCTACCGGCAGGTAGCGGTCCTTCGAGAACTTGCAGCCCACCGCCAGCCATTTGCCGTCGGCGAACATGGTTTCCGACTGCGAGGCATTGATGTGGCCGGGCTGGTATTGCACATCGAGGCGGTCCACCACGTACTTGGCGGTGTTGTCGCCGCCGTGGAACTTGATGGCGGCTTCCACGTTCCATTTCACTACCTGGCTGTCGAGGAACAGGGTGGTGTAGGCGTTGCCACGGCCGTCGAATGCGGTGTGCAGGGGCCCCAGGCCCAGTTCCACTTCTGCCACGATGGACTTGTCCAGTTCCGGCAGTTTGCCGTCAAACCAGTCCAGTACTTTTGCCAGTTCGATCACAGTGGCGGTGGGGGAAAGCTTTCCGGCGCAGATGAAATATTTTCCATCGGGGCTGGCGTTGACGCCGTGCGGATTTTTCGGCACCGATACATAGGCGGTCAGTGCAGTGGCCGGGTTCTTGTTGGCCGCGCGGGTGCCATCCACCAGCGGAATTTTCGAATCGCCGATCCGGGTGAATTTGCCGTCCTTCACTGCCTGCTCGATGCGGGCGATGTTGAAGAAAATGCAGGCGTCCCGTTCTGCCGACATCATGTTCTCGAAGCGCTGGCCGTTTTCAGTGTTGTACTGGTTGGATGCCGCCAGCTTGCCGTCGAACGAAGTGGCCACCAGGTCGCAGTTGCCGTCGATCAGCACCTGCCAGCGCACCTCCATGGTCTCCGCGTCGACACAGCTGAACAGGGCGCGGTACTGGCTGTCGTCGCCCATGTTTTTGCCGTCGTTGACCAGCGGAATGTGGAATTCGGCGCCGCAGAATACCCGGGTGGTGTAATTGATGGCGGGATCCACCGGATCGCGCTTGTCGGGAAAGATGCCGTGAAAGCCCTGCACGTGGGGGATTTCGGTGATCTTGTCGCAGGCGAAGACATCCAGACGGATGCGCGCGATGCGGGCGTTGATCTTGTCGTTGATCCAGGCGTAGCGGCCGTCATAGTTGCCGTCCTTGTAGGACGCATGGGTATGGTGGCTGTCGCCCACGGTGTATTTCAGGGTGCCATCGGCTTTGGTGCCCATGATGGCCTTGGATTCATTGGTGATGCCCCAGCCCACCAGCGCATCGGGGGTGAAGCAGGGAATACGGTGGATTTCCCGGCCCGACGGGAAGCCCAGAACCCGCAGATCCCCGGTGTGGCCGCCGCTCCACAGGCCATAATGGGTGTCGAGTTCACCGGGCTTGATATGTCCGGCAGGGGCCGCGTGAGGTTCGGTTTTGGCAGCCGGTGCACCCGCCGCCGGTGCGGATTCATCCTTGCAACCGGCCAGTCCCAGGGTCAGGCCGGCACCGGCAAGCCCTGCCACTGCAGTGGTCTGGGTGAGGAATTTGCGGCGTCCGGCGTCCAGGGGGGCGTCGGTATCGAGGTTATGATTCGGGGATTGATCCTTCTTCATGGGTTGTCCGCTCCTGTAGCGTGCGCGAGATCGTGATCTGAATTGACTGCGACATTTTGTCGCAGGGCAATCAGCCAATACTTGATCTGGAGCATTTACGAACGGACTGTTTCCGGTGTTGGCGCAGGGCTGCACAAAACTATTTTTATGCAAGCGAAATAACTGCTTTTGCAGGTGTTATGAAGAGGAGTGGCAGTGCACCTCTTTGGAGGTATGTTGCGCTTGACGTTGGATCAGCGAGGTTGCGAAACCTGACACCAGCTCTTCTTGGTGCCACCGCTATATGGGTAAGCCAGACCCGCCTGCAGCAGGGTTGTCGCCAGATTCTTGCCATCCACATGGACGTCGGCCAGCAGGCGGAAATATTTGTCCCGTTGCAGATTGCGCAGTTCGATTTTCTTGCCGGCCCGCAGCATCGCCACCGTGGTCTGCTTGGCTTTCCTGGCGAGTTCCTTTTCCCGCTCGCACTTGCCCTGCATTTCCGGAGCGTCGATGCCCTTGACCCGAACGGCGATGCGACTGCCCACCACTGCCGGCCACTGGCGGATGTCCACCTTGAAGGTGTCGGCGTCGTAGATGCTGGTGACCTCGGTCACGGTGACGTTGCCGTAGGACGGGCTGTCGGTGGCGCGCGCGGCGGCCGGGTGCAGAACGGCAGCGCACAGCAGGCTGCAGAACAGCACTATGGAGGCGTGTGAAGGCACGGGAATTCCCCTGGGCAGTTTGGCGGGGGGCAGATTAGTGAAAAACGCGAGCTGCCGCAATGGCATGGGCCGCCTGCGGCACATACCCACCGGCGGAACAACCTGTTAGAATCAGCGCCCGCAGCGCCCCGGTAGCTCAGCTGGATAGAGCAGCCCCCTCCTAAGGGGCAGGTCGGACGTTCAAGTCGTCTCCGGGGCGCCATTTTCCTCTTATTCACCCGCTTTACAACCCGGTACCCGTGGGCGCCAGCCGCGACCGCAATCTGGCGCATTCCACCTTTCCACTGGCCGGAAATCTGTTTACCTTTAGGCTAGGTTGTATTCGGTCATGACTTCTGGCAGTTCCTGTCAGTGACCCGTCCCTGCGCGGCCCGTAAAATTTGCCCGCGTTTCACTTCGTTCAATCACTACCCGCTGCTTACCAGTCGAGGAGAGCAATGGACATCCAATTCAAACCTGAAGATCTGGCCTTTCGCGATCAAGTCGGCGCGTTCCTGAAGTCCAAACTGACCCCCGCCATCAAGGATGCAGTCGTCGGCGGACATATCAACAAGGAACTGATCATCCAGTGGCAGAAAATTCTGTACGAACAAGGCTGGATTGCGCCGAACTGGCCGAAGAAGTACGGCGGTACCGATTGGGACATCACCAAAAAATACATCTTTGAAAACGAATGCGCCGAGGCGGGCGCGCCGGCCGTGGTGCCGTTCGGCCTGAAAATGGTCGGGCCCGTGATCTATAAATTCGGCAACGATGCGCAGAAGGCGCGGTTCCTGCCGGACATCCTGCAAAGCAACGTATGGTGGTGCCAGGGTTATTCCGAGCCGGGCGCCGGGTCCGATCTGGCAGCGCTGCAGACCAAGGCGGTGCGCGACGGCGACCACTACATCGTGAACGGCCAGAAAATCTGGACCACCTACGCCCAGCTGGCCGACTGGATTTTCTGCCTGGTGCGCACCGATCCGTCGGCCAAGAAACAGGAAGGCATTTCATTCCTGCTGATCGACATGAAGACGCCGGGCATCACCGTGCGCAAGATCGATTCCATCGACAACCAGCATTCCCTCAATGAAGTGTTTTTCGACAACGTCAAGGTGCCGGTGGAAAACCGCATCGGCGAGGAAAACCAGGGTTGGACCTACGCCAAATACCTGCTGACTCACGAGCGCACGGCGATTGCCGGCGTGGCACAGTCGAAGAAGGCGGTGCAGCGCCTGCGCGAAATCGCGGCGCTGGAAATGTCGGGCGGACGTCCGCTGGCGGAAGATAATGATTTCCGCGCCAAGCTGGCGAAAATCGAAATTGATCTG
>JBMOPR010000666.1:0-8181 GCA_049323075.1 Pseudomonadota bacterium | reverse complement strand
CACCTGGAAAGGCTTCCAGGCCGGCCAGCATCTGCATATCAGCATGGAAATCAATGGCGCACGCCAGACCCGCACCTTCACCATTTCCTCGCTTCCCCAGGAATGGGAGCAGCAGGGCTTCATCACCCTGACCGTGAAGAAAGTGCCTGACGGCCGTGTCACCCCCTGGATGCATGAGCATCTGATTCCGGGCACCGTGGTCAGCATTTCCCAGGCGGGTGGCGATTTTGTGCTGCCCACCGACCTGAACGAATCCCTGGCCTTCATTGCCGCCGGCTCGGGCATCACACCGATTGCATCCATGCTGCGCAGTCTGGTGGCCCGCAACATGCCAGTGCCTTCGAGCCTGCTGTATTTTGCCCGCACAGATCAGGATTTCATTTTCGGCGACACCCTGCAGGGCCTCAGCCGCGCCATGTCGCGCTTCAGCCTGCACCTGATCGCCGCCGATGGTGGCAGCAAGAAAAAAGGCCGCTCCACCCTGCCGCAAGGCTTCATCAGCGCCGAGCACGTTCGCGCGGTACTGACAGGCGAACCGAAAACCATTTATGTCTGCGGCCCGCATCCCTTCCGGGAACTGGCCAAGCAACTGCTGGCGGAACAGGGCTTCCCCCTGAATCAGATTCGCGAGGAAGCCTTTGGCCTGCCGCCGCTGCCCCGCACCGAGGGCGCGCCCGTCACCGTCAGTTTCAGCCGCAGCCACACCAGTACCACCACCGACCAGCCCGGCACCTTGCTGGAAATGGCGGAACAGAGTGGCCTGAAGCCCACCAGCGGTTGCCGCATGGGTATCTGCTACACCTGCAAATGCACCAAAAAATCCGGACAGGTACGCAATGTGATCACGGGTGAAATTTCTTCCAATGATGAAGAAGACATCCAGATCTGCGTCACTACCCCCGTCAGCAACGTCGAACTGGCCATCTGAGAGAGGAGTTCCCCATGACCATCGCCGCCAATCCGAATCCGGAACAGCTGCAACACGTACCCGGCGCCCTGACCGGCAACGCTCCCCGCACCCGTCCCAGCAAGGAAACCCTGGACGCGCTGCAAAAGGAACTCGACGAACTGCGCGACAGCGTACGCGCCGACCTGGGTCAGCGGGACGCGGACTACATCCGCAATATCATCCGCATCCAGCGCCTGTGCGAAATCGCCGGCCGCACCCTGATCCATTTCAGCTTTACACCGATTCCATTTCTGCTGGGCGTCACCGCACTGTCGGTCGCCAAGATCATGGACAACATGGAAATCGGACACAACGTGATGCACGGCCAGTACGACTGGATGAACGATCCGAAAATCCATTCAACCAATTTCGACTGGGATACTGCCTGCGACAACAAGTCGTGGATGCGCACCCATAATTTCGAGCACCACACCTTCACCAATATCCTGAACAAGGACCGCGATTTCGGTTACGCCGTACTGCGTCTGTCGGATGACACTCCGTGGCACCCGCTGCGCAGCATCCAGATCATTTACTTCGGCCTGCTCAGCACGTTCTTCCAGTGGGGCGTGGCGCTGCATGAACTGGAATCGGAAAAGCTGCGGGAAGGTACTTTTGATCTGGAAGAGAAAAAGCCCTATATCAAGGCCATGCTGAAAAAGGCCGGCCGTCAGGTGTTCAAAGACTACATTTTCTTCCCGGCGCTGGCTGGCCCCTTCTTCTGGAAAGTGGCACTGGGCAACGGCATGGCCAATCTGGCGCGCAACCTGTGGGCGTCCAGCATCATTTTCTGCGGTCACTTCACCGAACACACCCAGACTTTTACCGAGGAAGAGTGCGAGAATGAATCCCGTGGCCACTGGTATTACCGCCAGATGCTGGGCTCCAGCAACTTCGACGGCAATCGTCTGCTGCACATCATGAGTGGCCACCTGAGCTACCAGATCGAGCATCACCTGTTCCCGGATATCCCAGCCCACCGGTACGCTGAAATGTCGCCACAGGTGCGGGAAATCTGCGAACGTCACGGCCTGCACTACAACACCGCGCCATTCGCCAAGCAGTACGCGAGCGTGATAAAACGGGTGCTGAAATTCTCGCTGCCGTCGTCATTGCGCAAGCTGACGGCCTGAGCAGCCCCGGCCGAGGACTGAACATGGGACTTCTGAACAAGATCGAACTGCTGAAAGACATGATCCAGACCGCTATCGACAATGGCGCCCGCACAGTGGAAGACGTGCACAAGTCCATTGCCGACCTGCCTTTCGAGGTACTGGAGAAGAATGGACTCCTGGATGAAGACGGCCAGCAGTTACGCGAACGCAATCAACAGACCATAGGAGCCGTATATGGCAAGATTCGCGAAGTTAATCAAAAGATTGGTGAGCTGGCTTCTGATATGTTCGAGTCCCTCGAAGACGGACAGCATATTGCTCGCGTAATGGACGAAAAGTCCAACAGCAAGACCACAGACCCATAAGCCCCCATGGCGGCCGGTCCTTGCAGGGCCGGCCGCTGCTGCAGTACCTCCCCCAAAGACCAGCGGAACCCATGACATTATCAGCGGCACCGCGGCCAGACATTTTCTTTTACCTGACGCCACTTTGCCGATTGGGCAAACCTCAACTATAGTGCGTCTAATTGTGCGCGGCTCCGACCCGGGCCGGCCCAAAGAACAACAAAAACCCAGGGACAAAAAAGAGGAAAAACGAATGAAAAAGGCGCTCATCGGCACCGCTCTGGCATCCGGCCTTCTGCTTGCCACCCCCGCCACCTTCGCTGGCACCGGCTACATCGGCATCGACTATCAAATGTACACGACCGTCATCGAAAACGTGCCTGACCTGCAGCCCGAAGCCGTCGCTCTGCGCCTTGGCGGCCATCTGAACGATTACTTCCAGGTGGAAGGCCGCATCGGCAGCGGTACCAAGGGTGACGAGATCGACGGCGACTCTCTGCAGGTGGACAACATTTTCGGTTTCTACCTGAAAGGCGGCGTTGATCTGGCCGACCTGTTCTTCCCCTATCTGATGCTGGGTTACACCAAGGTGGAGTTCCAGTCACCAGATGAACTCGGTCAGACAGAGTCCGACATGTCCTACGGCTTCGGCGGCGACCTGCACTTCGGCTCCTTCCAGATTGGCGCCGAGTGGATGATGGCCCAGGAAAAAACCGATTATGAACTGAAGATGACCACCGTCTCGGCGGCCTGGCGCTTCTGATCAAGATCCGGTGCGGGCGGCCCCTGAAGCTGCCCGCGCCTGTTTCCACTCCCCGCAATTCCCGCTACTTTCCTCGCTCCCTGTTCAGGCAGAATTCATTCCGGTTCTGTACAATCCGATATACCTCTTCGTGACGCAGGGAATGGGCGCTGTATGCCACAACATCCACCCACCACGCCCGCCAGACTGGAAGACCGCCTGGCGCCGATTCTGGACCTGCTGCAGAAACAGCAGGTGGTGCAGGCTGTCACGCAACGTCAGGCGCAACCCCGTGCCGAACTGCTCGAAAACCTGCTGCACCGCCAGCAGGAGGTGGAACTGCGCCGCAGCCTCGCCAGACTGAACGGGCCGGACGCCGCCCACCTGTTGCAGATGCTCGCCACCGACCACCGCCTGCTGGTATGGAGTGAACTGCCGGTACGTACCGCCGGGCGGGCACTGATCGAATTGCCGGAAGCGGTGGCAGAAGGCCTGATCGAGCGCACCCCGCCCGCCCAGCTGGACGCGATTCTGCAGGAACTGGATGCCGACGAACTGGCGGAAGTGGCCGGCTATCTCCCCCGCGAGGCACTGGAAAAAGCCAAGGCCCAGTTGCAGGCCAACGATCGCAGCTGGCTGGAAAGCAGCCTTACCTATCCCGAAGACAGCGTCGGCGACATCATGAGCCGCGACAGCCTCATTGTGGCCGATGACATCAGCGTCAACGCCGCCATCGAGCAGGTGCGCTCCGCCGACGAGTTGCCGTCCCAGACCGACAAGCTGTTCGTGGTCGACCGTCACAAGCATCTCGTCGGTGTCGTTCCCCTGATCGCCCTGATGCGCCATGACGGCGAACGTCCGCTCAACGCCATCATGGACCGCGATCTGGTGAGCTTTTTCCCTGAAGACGATGCCGAGGAAGCGGGTCAGGCGTTCGAGCGCTACGACCTGATTTCCGCCCCGGTGATCGACGATCGCCGCCGGGTGGTAGGGCGCATCACCGTAGAAGCGGTGATGGACTATCTGCGCGCCCGGGCCGAGAACCTGGCGCTGGCCAAGGAAGGTCTGAGCGCCGATACCGACCTGCTGGGCCCGGTCTGGCAGGGTGCCCGCGAGCGCTGGCCCTGGCTCTGCATCAACCTGATGACGGCTTTTCTTGCCACCCGCTTCATCAGCCTGTTCGAGGGCACCATCCAGCAGCTGGTGGCACTGGCGACGCTGATGCCCATCGTGGCCAGCGTGGGCGGCAATACCGGCAATCAGACCTCAGCCCTGCTGATCCGCGGTCTGGCACTGGACCAGGTCCACCGCGACACCCTGTCCTTCATCTATCGCAAGGAAATCTCCATCGGCCTGATCAACGGGTTGCTGTGGGGCTCGGTGCTGGGGCTGTTCGCCTGGGGCCTGTATCACAACTGGCTGCTGGGGCTGGTGATGATGGGGGCAGTGACCCTGAACCTGATGCTGGCGGCCCTGATCGGCATCTCGGTGCCATTGCTGCTGGACCGCTTCGACCGCGATCCCGCCATGGGGTCTTCGGTGGTACTCACCTTCGCGACCGACAGCATGGGCTTCTTTATCTTTCTGGGGCTGGCCACTCTCACGCTAACGTGACTGACTGGTTTCAAAATCACCCTGTCTTCATCCCGACTGGTCTAATCTTAATCGGATGAAACGGGCGAAACCGAGAGCGCCCGTGACCCGCTTCCACCTGGACAAGACAGGCCCCGGATGAAACATTCTGCGCAGTTAAAACTCTGCTCCACCCTTTTCGCCGCAGCCTTGGGCGTCGTCACCGCCGCCAGCAGCCGCGCCGACAGCTTCGATGACGCCGTCACCCGGTACCTGAAAGGCTTCGAACACTGCAAGGAAGCCAAGGCGCATCTGGGGGCAGGCCGGGTAGATGCCGCCCAAAGCAGCCTGAAACAGTACGACAAGCTGCTGGATGAAGCCGCCGGCATCCATCGGGACATTCTCACTACCAACAAGCGCGGCATGGACGGCAATCTGAAATATTGCCAGCGGGTGGCGCGCGACGTTGAGGTGGAAGCCGGCATGCCGGTGATGAACCAGGCTCTCGCCGCATGCGACAATGCCCAGCAGGCTCTGCAGGAAAACAAGCCGGACGTTGCGAAATCCCGGCTGGATCAGTTCCGCAGCCTGAAAGCCGAAGCGCTGGCCATTGCCCCCAGCCTGAGCGACATCTTCACTGTGAAAAACCAGATCAGCCGCTGCGAACGGATCGAAAGCAAGATTGCCGCATCCAGCAAGCAGCAAGTGGCCCTCGCGCTGGCGCTGGAGACGGCACAGGAGGAAAGCACCGCCTTCGTCACCAGCTGCCAGAAAACCCTGGAGCAGCTTAACCGGGAAAAGATCGACGACCCGGTACTGCGGGACGCCCGGCAAGGCCAGACCAGCGCGGCTTCCCACCGCAAGAATGCACAGGGCGAGAAACTGGCCCAGGCGACATTCCGCGAACAGCCCAACCACCCGGTGAAACTGGCGGTGGACGCGAATCTGAAACAGGGCGATCAATGCATGACAAGCCTGAATCAGACCATTGCCCGCAAGGACAGCGAACTGGCCGCCATCAAGACCCGCTTCGACACGGTGGGACAGCAGTTGCAGACAGCCTCTGCCCATTGCGAGCAGGCACGACAGGCGGCGGACGGCACGCCAACAAAAGACCTGCAAGAAACAGTGCGCAGCGGCTACGAAAAAGCCCTGCAAACCCGTAATCAGGTACGAGACAGTCTGGGGAAAGATGCAGCCTATCGCGAATATGACGGCTGGGGCAGCGTACGCGGCATTGAGCAAGGCATGCAGACGCTGAATCAGTGCCTGGACAACACCCGCCAGCAACTCGACCGCCTGTATGCGGCGCTGCCGGCAGCGGTCACGACGGCAGCCGTTGCCACGCCCGCCGTTGCGCCCGATTCTGCGGCTGCGGTGGCAGGCAAGGCCGGCGCCTCAACTGCACCCGCCACCACAACGGCCTCAACAACGCCAGCGACAAAATCCACCACAGCCGGACAGACAGACCAACTGAGCGGCGCCGCTGCCAGCCGCATCACCGGCACACTGCGCCTGCTGAACCTGACGCCTGAGTTCGCGCTGTTTTACGTACCGGACGGCACCCGTCCGCGGCCGGCGGAAATCGTCATCGACCGGGCCGGATTCGAATCCACGCTGTATGTCTGCGCCAGCGGCGACAACCTGACCCTGCGCAACCGGGACAACACCAGCCACCGCGTCACCGCCAGCAATGAAAGCCTGTCGATGTCCAGCGTGCTGGCCCGCCTGCAGCCGCGTCAGAGCAAGACCGCCAACGTGAACTGGCCGGAACACCAGATCGTCACCCTGCGTGCCGATCGCGGCGCACTCGCCATCAGTTACGTGGCCAATGTGCCCAGCGCCAATTACCAGCAGCTTCGCCTGGAATCCGCCGGCAAGGACACCCGCTTCAGCTTCAGCAACGACAAGGGCGTGAAAACTGCCTATCTGATCATGCCGGACACCGATCCGCTGACCTTTACCCTCACCAAGGGCGAGACGAAAAGTCTGGCGCTCACCCGCAACGGCGTGCCGGCCGGCAGCCTGCTGGTAACAGGGGAGTAGGCAACAGAAAAGGGTGTGCCGGTTATGCAGCACACCCTTCATGTCTGAAAAAAATCGCCTGGGCAGAGCGCCTCAAAATTCTCCGGCGGAAAAGGCCATGATGTCGCTGGCACCGGCGCGGATGGCTGCAATCAGGCTGTCCACCCGGGGCAGGATACGATGGAAGTAATAAGTGCCGGTCTTGAGCTTGGTGAGCGCGAACGGATTGCCCTTCTGCTGCTCCGCCACCGCCATCATGCGCAGCCACAGATACGCATAGGTGACATACCCCACCACATGCAGGTAATCGCAGGCAGCCGCCCCGAGTTCCGCCGGCGCCGCAGCACCGCGATCCAGCAAGGTGTGGGTCAGATCCTGCAACTGCGCCGACCGCTGCAGCACATCCGCCGCAAACGGTTTCAAGGCGGCACTGCCAACCTGTTTCGCGCAGGCATTCACTTCTTCCAGGAACAGCTCGATGCTGCTGCCGCGATTGGCGAACACTTTACGCTGGATCAGATCCATCGCCTGAATGCCGTTGGTACCCTCGTAAATCTGGGCGATGCGCGCGTCACGCACCAGCTGCTCCTGGCCCCACTCGCGGATATAGCCGTGGCCGCCGAACACCTGCTGACCCTGCACCGTGCTGTCCAGACCCAGATCAGTGAAAAATGCCTTGGCCACCGGCGTCAGCAGCGCCACCAGCGCGTCGGCGCGGGCACGCTGTTCGGCGCTTTCGGCATGATTGGCCAGATCCAGCTGCATGCCCAGATACACCGCCAGCGCGCGGCCAGCTTCGGTGGTGGCGCGGATGTTCAGCAGCATGCGGCGCACATCCGGGTGCACGATGATCGGATCTGCCGCACGGGATTTGTCGCCGCCATTCACATCGCGTCCCTGCAGACGTTCGCGGGCATAGGCCACCGCGTTCTGGTACGACCTGTCGGCGCAGCCGGTACCCTGAATCCCGATCGACAGCCGCTCGCAGTTCATCATGGTGAACATGCAGGCCAGCCCCTTGTTCTCTTCACCCACCAGATAACCGCGCGCGCCGTCAAAATTCAGCACGCAGGTGGCGGACGCCTTGATCCCCATCTTGTGTTCAATGGAACCGCAGCTGACGCCATTGTGACGTCCCAGTGATCCATCCTCGTTTACCCAGATTTTCGGTACCAGGAACAGGGAAATGCCGCGGGAACCGGCCGGCGCGTCGGGCAGCTTGGCCAGCACCAGATGGATGATGTTGTCGCTCAGGTCATGCTCGCCACCGGTGATGAAAATCTTGGTGCCGCTGATGGCGTAGGTACCGTCGCCGTTGGGCACGGCTTTCGTGCGGATCAGGCCCAGATCGCTGCCGGAATGGGATTCGGTTAGGCACATGGAGCCGGTCCATTCGCCGGCATAGAGTTTCGGCAGGAAGCGCTGCTTGAGTTC
>JBMOPR010000665.1:0-8212 GCA_049323075.1 Pseudomonadota bacterium | reverse complement strand
CAGTGCCTGCGCCGGCACGGCATGACACCGGCGATTTGTGTATCATTCAGTTTCCGTGCAATGCACTG
Source organism: Pseudomonadota bacterium (assembly GCA_049323075.1). Taxonomy (GTDB): domain Bacteria; phylum Pseudomonadota; class Gammaproteobacteria; order Pseudomonadales; family Ketobacteraceae; genus Ch67. The sequence goes on along the minus strand of JBMOPR010000665.1, from coordinate 8,144 downwards.
CTTTGCCTGATTGACCTCGATTGAAACCAAGGATGTTACCTGTGTTGCGTTTTCTGTCGGCGTGCGGCTGGCTACTGTTGATGGGGCCAGTCGCTGCGCAGCCGATCATTGAAGAAAAGACCGTCTATTACGAATTCAGTGCGAACACCAAAAAGGAAATCTGGCAGCAGATTCTGGCCAAGTCGCCCATGGGGGCAACCAACATTGCCGGGCATCATGCGGTGAATGTGGCCACCACTGAATGGACGCTGGGTGCGCGCTATCGTCTGGAAGGGGGCCTGCAGCGATGTACCCTGACCGACGTGCAGCCCCACCTGCAGATTACGATCCGCATGCCCAACTGGACCAACAAATGGGAGGCGGACGCGGTACTGGCAGAAAACTGGGACAATTATGTGCGCATGGTGTCCAGCCATGAGGACGTTCACCGCCAGTATGCGATCAGGATGGCGACTGAATACGAAGCCGCCTTGATGGAGCTGGGTTCCTTTCGCTATTGCCGTGAGCTGAAAGAAGAAATGGAGAAAGTCCGGCAGACCATCCTGGGCAAATTCAATGCCCACAACAAGTGGTTCGACGCCAAGGAATTTGTCTACCAGAAAGAGCTGGTCTGGTTCTAGCGGGTAAGCGCAGGCCAGGGCGTTCGGGCTGGTCACTCAAAGCCCTGCTAGACTTTAAAAAAGCGCCTTGCTGCCTTCCCTTTGTTGCTGTGAGCCAATATAGAAATATGCGCAGAATCAATGTGTTTGCGTTCGTTTCATCCCTTGTTGCCTGTGCGTTCATGCCGTCAGTGTGGGCTGATACGTTTGATGATGCCGTCAACCTGTACCTGAAGGGTTTCGATCATTGCTCGACGGCGAAGCAGGCGCTGGGCAGCAACGATCTGGGCACCGCGCGCAGCGAGTTTGCCAAGTATGAATCCATTAAAAAGCAGGCGGCGGCGATGGACGGGTCCATCATCGGCACCAGCAAGCGCGGCATGGACAGCAACCTGAAATACTGCACTCGAGTGGGTACCGACATAGAAATTGCGGTGGGAATGCCAACGCTGGAAAAGGCGCTGGCGGCCTGCGAGCTGGCCTTGACCAATCTGAAGGAAGGTCAGCTGGAGCCAGCCAAAAGCAATTACCAGCAATTTGTGGCGCAGCGGGATGAAGCGCTCAAGATGGCGCCCAGCCTGAACAACGTGTTCAGTGCCCGTAGCGAGATCCGGCGATGTGAGCGGATGGAAAGCAAGATCGCCAGCTTCGGGCAGAAACAGGCGGCATATGCAGTGGCCCTGCAATCGGCGCTGGATGCCAGTGAAACCTTTCAAGGCAGCTGTGAATCCGCGCTGGCGGAATTGAACAGCGCGTCACCCAATGCTGCAGCGGTCCAGGCAGGCAAGAAAGCGCAGGCCAAGGTGCAGACCTACCAGAAAAGTGCCGCAGATGAATACGCAGCACTGAAAACGGCAGCGAAGGGGGCGACGATTAATGAAAAGGCAACCATTGAAGGTCGCATTGCCAGGGGCAACCAGTGTCTGGCCCAGTTGAGTCCGGCGCTGGCAGGCAAAGAGCGCGCCCTGAAAACCGCACAGGACGAGCTCGCACGTCAGATGGCGCGACTGGACAAGGCGAACCAGGCCTGCGCCGCAAGCGGCAGCGTGGCGGTAGCAACCGCCACCCAGGCACAGTACGACCAGGCCAGGGCGAATTTTGAATCCGCCCGAAAAACCCGTGATGAAGTGAAAGCGGCGCTGGCGAAGAACCCGCAAAATGGCAGCGATGGCAACAGCCAGGATATAGGCGTTCAAGTGGCGAAGCTGGATGCCTGCCTGGACAGTTCGCGCAAGCATCTGAGCGCGTTGCTGGGCGCAGTAACCGTTGCCGCCGCGGCTGCCCAACCGGCTGCGGTCAGTGCGGCACCGGCCAGCGCGGAGCCTGCCAAGGTGGTTGCAGCGGCGCCAGCAGCAGCGGCCCGCGTGGCACCGGTTACGGCGGTGCCTGTCGCGGCCAGTGGTATTCCGCCCCTGAGCGTAACCGGTGTGCTGGAGATCGACGATATCGTGCCGGATTTTGCGGTGCTGTACTGGCAGGACGGTTCCAGCGGTGAAACTGCGGTGGAAGTGGTGGTGCATCCTACCGGATTTGACCAGCCCGTGTATTTCGTGAATCCCGGTGGCAGTTTGCAGATCAGAAGCGAAGACTTTGCAGCACACCGGATTTTTGCTACCAACGACCAGGGTAATTCGCAGATGCTGGCGCAGATCCGGTCACGGCAGGGCCGCACGGTGAAGCCCGGCTGGAGTGAGAACAGCATTTGCGTCCTGCGTAGCGATCAGGTCCGGGTGGCGCAATCCTTTGTGGTGAACATCAAATCGGCCTCCGCCCAGTTGCTGAATTTTATCGGTGACAGCAAGAAGCTGGAAATCGATCTGAAAAATCCGAAAAACGCCCGCAAGGGATATCTGCTGATGCCGGATTATGATCCGTTGGCGTTTGAATTGTCACAAGGGGAGGACAAGCAGCTGTCGATTACCAGGAGCGGAGCGGTGGTGGGCAGCCTGATCCTGAAAGGCAATTGAAAGGACACTGAAAAGCCGGGCGGAATTTAGTCCGCCCGCTTTTTTTCAACCCAGCTTTTCGATCAGATATTCCTGCGCCGAAATCCGCGGTTCGCCCTCGGCCGGTATCAGACGCTGGTAGGTGCCGTCCGAATGCATCTTCCAGGCCTGGTAGTTGTCCTTCAGATAGATTTCCAGACCGTCTTGATACACCCGCTGGGCCAGTTTCGGGTCCAGTACCGGGAAGCAGATTTCCACCCGGCGGAACAGGTTGCGTTCCATCAGGTCGGCGCTGGCGAAGTAGATCTTGAATTCGCCGTTGCGGTGGAAATAGTAAATACGCGAATGCTCCAGGAAACGGCCCACCACCGAGCGCACTTCAATGTTGTCGGACACGCCGGGAATGCCGGGCCGCAGTGAACACATGCCGCGCACGATCAGCTTGATTTCGACGCCGGCCTGCGACGCGCGGTAGAGCATCTCGATGGTTTTGGTGTCGGTGAGCGAATTGCATTTCAGCACGATGCGCGCCGGCAGCCCCTTCAGCGCGTTCAGGCGCTCTTCCTCGATATTCTGCGCCAGCAGCTCCTGTTGCAGGGTGAACGGCGAGTGGTACAGGTATTTCAGCTGCGCGGGCCGGCCCATGCCGGTGAGTTCCTGGAAGATCTTGTGCACGTCTTCCGCCAGTTCTTCGTTGGCGGTCAGCAGGCTGTAATCGGAATAGATGCGCGCGTTGCCGGCGTGATAGTTGCCGGTGCCCAGATGCACGTAGCGGCGCAGGCGCTGGCCTTCGCGGCGCACGATCAGCATCATCTTGGCGTGGGTCTTGTAGCCGACGATGCCGTACACCACGATGGCACCCGCTTCCTGCAGGCGCGAGGCGATGGCGATGTTGGATTCCTCGTCGAAGCGTGCCCGCAGTTCCACCACGGCGGTCACTTCCTTGCCGTTGCGCGCCGCTTCCACCAGCAGGTCGAGAATCTCGGAGTTCGAACCGGTGCGGTACAGGGTCTGCTTGATCGCCACCACATGGGGATCGCGGGCGGCCTGGCGCAGGAAGCTGATCACCGGCTGGAATGATTCGTAGGGGTGGTTCAGCAGCACATCCTGGTTGCCGATCACCTCCAGTAGACGGTCGCTGCGCTGCAGGATGGCAGGTACCTTGGGCTTGTGCAGGGGAAACAGCATGTGGGAACGGGTGATGTCCATCACCGGCATCATGCGGGTGAGGTTCACCGGGCCGTTTACCTTGAACAGCTGGTGGTCGTCCAGGCCGAATTTATTCAGCAGGAAATCCACCAGGTTGTCGGGCATGTTGTCGGCCACTTCCAGCCGCACTTCCTCGCCATAGCGGCGGGAAAACAGTTCGCCTTTCAGTGCGGTGGACAGGTCTTCCACCTTTTCCTCGTCCAGGAACAGATCGGAGTTGCGGGTGAGGCGGAACTGGTAGCAGCCGGTGGCTTTCATGCCCGGGAACAGGTAGCCGGCGTGGTAGTGGATCACCGATGACAGGAATACGTAGTTGTCACCGCCTTCGCAGATATCGTCTGGCAGGCGGATGATGCGCGGCAGGGATTTGGGTGCCGGCACCACGGCCAGACCCAGCTGGCGGCCAAAGGCATCCTTGCCTTCCAGGGTGACGATGAAATTCAGGCTCTTGTTCACCAGCAGCGGGAACGGGTGCGCCAGGTCGAGGCCTATCGGGGTCATCACCGGTGCCACCTGCTGGCGGAAGTAGTGCTTGATCCACTGCACCTGCGGCGCGCTCCATTTTTCCCGTGCGATGAAATGGATGTTCTCCGCCGCCAGGGCCGGCAGCAGGTCTTCGTTGAACAGTTTGTACTGGCGGTCTACCGCGATGCGGCAGCGCCCGCTGATCACCCGCAGCACTTCCTGCGGATGCATGCCGTCGGCTTCGGGCCGCGCCTGATTGTAGGAAATGTCGCGCTGCAGTCCTGCCAGACGGATTTCGAAAAACTCGTCCATGTTGCTGCTGAAGATCATCAGGAAACGCAGCCTTTCCAGCAGTGGCAGGGTCTTGTCCTCCGCCTGGGCCAGTACCCGCAGGTTGAATTCCAGCAGGCTCAGGTAGCGGTTGAAATAGTACGCGCTGTTGTGGAGGTCGATGGCCGGTTGTTCGGTGACTTCGGCAGGGGCGTTGGTGGTCATGGTGCTCACTTCAGGGGTTCAAATGACTCGGATTCAAATGGCTCGGGTTCGAATAAATAGTCCATCAGCGATTCAGCAGTTCGGCGGCGCTTTTGGCAAAGTAGGTGAGAATGCCGTCGGCGCCGGCCCTTTTAATACAGGTTAATGACTCCAGTATGACAGCGTCGCGATTGAGCCAGCCGTTCTGGAACGCGGCCACGTGCATGGCGTACTCGCCGCTCACCTGATACACGAAGGTGGGCGCGCCAAACTGGCTCTTCACTTCCCGCACGATGTCCAGGTAGGGCATGCCGGGTTTCACCATCACCATGTCGGCCCCTTCCTGCAGGTCCAGCGCCACTTCGTGCAGTGCCTCGTTCAGGTTGGCCGGGTCCATCTGGTAGGTGTATTTGTTGCCGCCCTTCAGGTTGGACGCCGAGCCCACCGCGTCGCGGAACGGGCCGTAGTAACTGGAGGCATATTTGGCAGAATAGGCCAGAATGCAGACATTTGCGTGACCGTTGTACTCCAGCTGCCGGCGGATGGCGCCGATGCGGCCGTCCATCATGTCGGAGGGCGCCACGATGTCGGCGCCGGCGTCCGCGTGGGACTGGGCCTGCTTGATCAGGGCCTCCACCGTGATGTCATTGAGCACATAACCCTGATCGTCGATGATGCCGTCCTGGCCGTGGGTGGTGAATGGGTCCAGCGCCACGTCGGTGATCACGCCCATGCCGGGCACGGCGTCCTTGATGGCCTTGATGGCGCGCTGGGCCAGGCCGTTGGGGTTCCAGGCTTCCTGTGCATCCAGGCTCTTGGCCGACTGGGGTGTGACCGGAAAGATCGCAATCGCCGGCACACCCAGGCCACTCAGGTGCCGCGCCTCTTCCTGTAAGATGTCCAGCGATACCCGCTCGATGCCCGGCATTGACGCAATCGGCTCGCGCACGCCTTTGCCTTCCAGCACAAACATCGGGTAGATCAGGTCGGCGGGGGTGAGCAGCGTCTCGCGCACCAGACGGCGGGTGAATTCCGCGGCGCGCAGCCGGCGCATGCGGGTGGCAGGAAAGGGGCCGCGATTCAGGGTATTGATGGGCATGGCATTACCTTGTGTGATCGTGCGATTCTGTTGGACCTTTAAATCACAATAATACTCCGTCGGCGGAGTGACGTCTTAGCGCGGATGAGGACAGCAAGGCATTTATGAAGAAAAAAGCGGTGTTTCTGCTGGTGCTGGTGGCCTGCGTGGTGGCAGCCTGGACCCTGTTCGATCTGGGCCGCTACCTGAGTTTCTACTACATCCAGTCAAAGCAGGCGGAATGGCAGCTGGCGCTGGAGCAGCATCCGGTGTGGGTGGGGGCGGCGTTCTTCCTGGTGTATGTGCTGGTGACGGGATTGTCGATTCCCGGTGCGGCGGTGATGACGCTGCTGGCCGGGTCCCTGTTCGGACTGGCGCTGGGTACGTTGATCGTGTCGTTCGCCAGTACCCTGGGGGCTACCCTGGCGTTCCTGCTGGCCCGTTTCATCGGCCGCGATTTCGTGCAGAAGCGTTTCGGCGACCAGCTGCAGACCATCAATCGTGGTGTGGAAAACGAGGGCGGCTTCTACCTGTTCACCCTGCGGCTGGCACCGGTGTTTCCCTTTTTCCTGGTGAACATCCTGATGGCGCTGACGCCGATCCGGTTGTGGAGTTATGTCTGGATCAGCCAGCTGGGCATGCTGGCGGGCACACTGGTGTACGTGAACGCCGGCACCCAGCTGGGGCAGCTGGAGTCCATGCAGGGCATTCTGTCGCCGGCGCTGATCGCGTCGTTCGTGCTGCTGGGTCTGCTGCCGCTGGTGGCGAAAAAAATCGTGGAATTCCTGAGAGCGAAACGTGCCCATGGCTGATGTTCAGAAGCCGAAAAAATTCGACCGCAACCTGATCGTGATCGGCGCCGGTTCCGCCGGGCTGGTCACTTCGTACATCGCGGCCATGGTGAAGGCGAAAGTGACGCTGATCGAAGGCCACCGCATGGGCGGCGACTGCCTCAACACCGGCTGCGTGCCCAGCAAGAGCCTGCTGCGCAGCGCGCGCATGGTTGCCGATATCCGCCGTGCCCGGGATTTTGGCCTGAAACCGATGCGGGCGGAATTTGATTTTGCCGAGGTGATGGCGCGGGTGCAGCGCAGTGTGCGTGCGATTGCGCCGCACGATTCGATCCAGCGCTACACCGAGCTGGGGGTGGAGTGCATCAGCGGCTACGCCAAGCTGGTGTCGCCCTGGGAAGTGGAGGTAAATGGCCAGCGCCTGTCTGCCCGCAGCATTGTGATCGCCACCGGTGCGCGGCCATCGGTGCCGCCGATTCCCGGTCTGGCGAAAACCGGTTATCTCACGTCTGACACGGTGTGGGATCTGCGGGAAAAGCCACGCCGGCTGGTGGTGCTGGGTGGCGGCCCCATCGGCTGCGAACTGAGCCAGGCGTTTGCGCGGCTGGGGGTGGAGGTCACGCAGATCGAAATGCTGCCGCGCATCCTGTTCCGCGAGGATGAAGACGTTTCCGCCATGGTGACGAAAAAATTCCTGCGGGAAGGCATTCGCGTGCTTACGGGCCACAAGGTGGTGGCAGTGGATCTGTACGCGAAGGACAAGGTGGTGATCTGCGAGCAGGATGGCAAGACGGTGGGCAGTACCATAAAAGTGCCCTGCGATGAAATCCTGGTGGCGGTGGGGCGCACGGCGAATACCGATGGGCTGGGGCTGGAGGAATTGGGCATCGAGTTGAATGCCAATCGCACGCTGAAAGTGGATGAATATTTGCGGGTGCCGAATTTTCCTCACATCCTGGCTTGCGGTGATGTCGCAGGGCCGTATCAGTTTACGCATGTGGCGGCGCATCAGGCCTGGTATGCGTCGGTGAATGGGCTGTTCGGTACCTTCAGGAAATTCCGGGTGGATTATTCGGTCATTCCGTGGGCAACCTTTACCGATCCGGAAGTGGCGCGGGTGGGGTTGAGCGAGGCAGACGCCAAGGCGCAGAATGTGCCGTACGAGGTGGTGCGCTACGATATCGATGATCTGGACCGTGCCATTGTGGATGAAGAAGCCCACGGTTTTGTGAAGGTGCTGACGGTGCCGGGCAAGGACAGGATCCTGGGCGTGACCATCGTGGGCGCGCATGCGGGTGATCTGATTGCGGAGTATGTGCTGGCCATGCGGCACGGGCTGGGGTTGAACAGGATTCTGGGCACCATTCATATTTATCCCACGTTCAACGAAGCCAACAAGTATGCGGCGGGTGCGTGGAAGAAGGCGCACAAGCCGGAGTGGTTGCTGAAGTGGGTGGAGCGGTTTCATCGGTGGCGGTTGTGAGGGTTTGCTTCAGTCAACGGCTGCGAGCGAGGAAGGTCTGGGGTTTCAGTTCAGAACACGCCGTGAACCCATCCCTGGGGGCTGCTCCGCGACATCCCT
>JBMOPR010000664.1:0-8249 GCA_049323075.1 Pseudomonadota bacterium | reverse complement strand
CACCCATGCCATGCAGGAAGTGATTCGCAGCGGCACCGCCCGCAGCACGAATTCCTTCATCACGCCGGACTACCATCTGGCGGGCAAGACCGGCACCAGCAACGATCAGCGTGACAGCTGGTTCGCCGGTTTCTCAGGCAATTATCTGGGCGTGGTGTGGATGGGCCGCGACGACAACGAGAAAACCCCGCTCACCGGTGCCAGCGGCGCGCTGCGGGTGTGGAATCAGACATTTTCGAAACTGGCACTGCAGCCGCTGGAACTGAACCAGCCGGCGGATGTGGAATGGGTGTGGGTCGATCCTTTGCAGCAGGTGCAGACCGATGCGGAATGCCCGGGCTCGATCGAAGTGCCGATGCGGATCGAATCGATTCCGGAGCAGACGATCCCCTGCAATCCTGGCGGACGCGTGTTCAACTGGTTTCGTGGTCTGGTGAATCCTGAATAATGATGGGAGCAAGTATGCGTAGTGGAATCCTGATTGTGTTGATGTGCGGACTGGCGGGCTGTGCCACGCAGTCCTCTACCGTGCTGGAGCCGGTGGAACAGCAGCCTGGCTGGCCAGCCCCGGCGGAAGGCGGACGTTACCCGGCGCAGTCGCCAACGCCTGGTGACAGCGGCACGGGTTATTCCGCGCCCCGCACAGGCTCGACCTCATCCACTGCACGTCGCCCCGCCACCGTGGCCTACTCGCCCAACAGTACCGGCGTAACCGCCGCCGATGCATTGCTGCGTGAAGGCAATGCGCTGCACCAGCGCGGTGAATACAGCGGTGCCGCCAATAATTTTGAACGCGGAATCCGCATGGCACCGCGTTCGCCGGCGTTGTATCTGGCGCTGGCAAAAACCCGCCTGGCCATGGGCGACAACAGCAACGCGATCCAGATGGCCAACCGTGCCCTTTCACTGCTGCCCAGCGGCAGTTGGGCCGCCGATGATGCCCGTACCGAAGCCTGGACTGTCATTGCGAATGCACGGGAAGCGCAGGGTGACAGAACAGGGGCGGCTGCGGCGCGGCAGAAGGCGAAGGGATGGTAATGCGCAGGCTGCCGGCCGGCGGTTCGATCAGTAGCTGGTGAAGCCCGTATAGAATGCCGCGTACCTGCTCATTTGATAGGTGAATGAATTGACAGCAGCTTCGAAGTCGGGATCGTCGGAGTAGCTCACCACCCGTGTGGGCTTGCCCCAGATATAACTGCCCCTTTTGACGCCGCTTGTCTGCACGAATTGTCCGATCGGATACCGGTTCTCGCGACTGTATTGCGACAGCACAGGAACAATCCCGTAACGTTGGTCAAGAGCGGTGGCGAACGCGTAAGACGTCTCGCCACCGTGCAGGGGTTCGGTGAACCACTCCATGTTCAGGAGAATGTTTTTCCCTTCCAGGTCATCGATCCGGTTGGTTACGTCCACCGTGTCGATGCCGGTTTGCAACAGCGTCACAAAGGGTGAAGTCAGATCCATCGGGAAATTGATGCCCAGTACTGCTTCAATAATGTTGATCGCAGTGGGTCCGGTTTCATTGGTGACGAACTCCGCTATGTTGTTAAGGTGGTAAGCAGAAGGGCTGGGCATGCGACTGAGAACAACGTTGCGGTTTTCACCGCTGATGCGTGTAGCGTGCAGAGCGGCGATGGCGCCCAGGCTTTCACCGCGGAACGTGATGTTGGCTTTATCGATCTGCAGATTCGCGAACGGCAACAGAGCCGGTTTGTTGATGCCGGTGTCGCTGTATTGTTCAAGGTAGGGCAGCAGGCTCTGCAGCAAGGCGGGACCCTGCTGCAGGAAACGCAAGGCGAACACCATGTCTGCGCCATATTGCACGTGTTGTGGAAACGTGGCCTGCATGTTCAGTGGATTGAAATCACCCAGTGCAACGGCAATGAACTGTTCCTCTATGCCGAGCAGATCGCTTGCGCGGGAAAAGTCTTCCGTGCCCTCTGGATATTCGCGATCGCCGGTAATGGGGGCTGGCACGATTACCTGCACCGTCCGCTGATTCTGCAGAGAACTTCCCAGATAGTTTTGAATATAGTCGTCCACAGTGTGGCCGGTGGGAAGGCCAGTGATTTCCACTGGCCAGCCAGTTGCCGGTGGTGTGCTGCAGGGGATTACCACCAGCAAGCGGGTAAGGGTGCCATCGTTGGCTGGAGCCAGACGCCCTTGCTCGTCGTAGTTCAGCCCGCCGCCACCCAGGGTATAGGGTGGTTTGCCCCTGATGAAGGACGGCAGGTTCAGCTGTGTTGTCACCGCGTGGACCCGGTTCAGATTTTCTATCGCATTGGGCAGGTAGCGGGAATCGCATTCGTAGTTGTCGCCCCTATAGGTCTGGTAGAACTCGAAATCCGTCGCCAGTAAATGTTCTTCCGGATTCAGGCCGTCTAAATACGACGTTATATCCGAATATACCGCTGGTTCAGGCGCAGTGGTGAACACGGTAAAAGCAGCTACCTTTTCAGGCGGAAATGCCGAATGTTGTGTCACATGCTGCCGTACTTTCTCCCACTGCTCAGCCAGTTTGCCGGTGCCGGCGCCCGCGATCAGCGCCTGCATGGGTGACGCTTGTGCTGTCGGCAAGCCATAGAGTGATGCGCTGTCATCGACGAACAGGATCAATGCGTAGGTAGTATCCGGTGACAGCGCGTGGCCGGTTAGTGGCTTTACGAACAGCAGACTGTCCTCTTCCAGGCTGTCGTCGTGATGAAATTGCACAGTAACGGGGATTCTTTGCGGCGTTGCTGTGTCGTCATCGTCGAGGCTGACCAGTTGCAGGTGCTGGTCTGCATGGCTGGTGAATTGCGGCGTCTGGGTGTCAAAGGATTCAGCATGAGCCGTTGCAAGCGGTATGAACAGCCCGCCATTGCGGGCAAATCCGGCAGCGGCGCTGGCGGTATTCCGTGCCTGACGATGTGCGATACCCCTATGGTCTGGGAAGTCAGTCAGATCGAGGGTGCCGTCCTCGCTTCGTCGCAAATCGGTCGGCCAGGGGCCGCTGAAAAAGAAATTCCGGGTGTAATCCATCAGCGGCACGATGGCGTCGCGGGTTTTGAACGAGGCAATGACGTGCCGATTGCCTGTGGTATGGACAGTGCAGTCACCCATCCCCCGGCAGTCACCGGCCCAGCCGGCAAATTCAAAGCCGGCTGCAGGTTCAGCTCTGAAAGTCACGGCACGGTTATAGCCGCCCTCAAAGCAGCCGGCTTCGCTGATGCAAGGCGAGGCGTTGTCGGACACCAGCTTGATTGAACCGCTGCCGAGAGATGTGGTGGAAATTTTGCAGCCGGAGAGTACCAGCGCGCACAGCAATGCTGCGGCATATCGGATATTGCGATGCATTGTTAAGCTCCCTGATTTGGATTTTTTCGTCCCTGGTGCCCGCATTTCAATTTGCCCGCACGGCTCTGTTTGGAGGCGATTGCATGGGCAGCGAGCGGCTTTACAGAACACTAAAACAGACAGTGCCAAGACCAACGGATGGCGATTTGCTGACGGATTGGAAGAGGATTATTTGATGGGCGTGCATTGCAGGTCGGGGCGTTCAGGCGACGATGGACGGGAATCGCGGCAGAAGTGCTAATAAACTTATAAAGTTCGTTTCCTTACTGGAATCACCAGGATAATGTTCCGGACCCTGATTAAGCGCGATAATTTCGCTGCGCACCCGCGTCGTCCTTCGCCAGAGGGTGGCCGCCCGGCACGGGTCCGCTTACGCGCGGCCAATTGACTTCCTTTTGACAAACCGTAATCCTGTGGGTTTTTCAAGCTTTGAATACCAATAATAAAGAAGTAGTGCCTATTAGGCAGGGGATGCTCATGAGTTTGCCCAAATTTGTTCGCCTCAACGCCACCTTTGATCCCATCCGACTTGAACAGGACCTGCAGGCAGCGGTAAAGCATTTTCGCGCCGTGTCGCAGGAGGGGCCCTATCACGACGGCAGCTGGAAAGGCATTTCGCTACGCAGTGTCAACGGTGATTATGGCAACGCCATGGCGTTGTCTTCCGGTACTTCCCAGGATACGGACGTGCTGGAATTATGCCCCTATTTCAAGGAAATCCTGCACGGCTTCAAATTCCAGACCGGAGTGGTGCGGGTGCTGTTTCTTCCGCCCGGCAAAAAAATCGGCGAGCACACCGACAAGGGATTTAACTGGAACGTCGGCATGGTGCGTCTGCACATTCCTATCGTGACGCATCCGGATGTGATTTTTGAAATTGGTGGTGAGCGCTGTCAGTGGAAACCGGGGGAATTCTGGTTTGGCGATTTCAACCAGCCGCACTGGCTGCATAATCAGAGTGACATCGTCCGCGTCCATATTGTGATCGACTGTTTTGTCGATGAAGAATTGCTGAAATATTTTCCCTCCGATGCGCTGGCGGCCATTAACGCCGGGTTGGAAAAGCCGATGTTCATCAACCGTCGCGCTGCCGACCTTGATCCGGCGACGCTGGCGCAATTCGAGGGATATGTCCGTCTGCCGAGAGCGCTGTCACCGGTGCCACTGTACGGCAGGCTGGTGGCGGAAAAGCAGCGTCTTACCCTGCAGGTGTACGGATTTCCGGTCACGTTCGGTTTCAACCCCCAAGGCGATAACCGCTTCCGCTACCTCGATCGCGAGATTTATTTTCCCCAGGGACCGGACAGCAGCACGCTGGTGTTTTCCTGCGAGAATCCGCCCGTCAATGCAGACATGCCGCGCATTCGCAGCTTGAGCCCCGGTCAGCGGATCTATGTTCCGTTGCAGCAGGCTGTGGTGTTTGGTGTGATGTCGCTGTACCGCGCGCTGGCGCGCAGCAAGCAATGGTGGCGGCGCCTGGCCAGCACCGACTGACACTGCTAATGGCGGGCCTTGTGTGCCCGCCTGACCCGGATTCCGGAGATGTAATCGTCCATGTTGTTTAACACGCCATTGTTTTTTGGTTTCGCCAGTATCTTTTTCCCGTTGTACTGTTTTGTTTTTACGCGGGAAAACAGCCGCGTCCTGTTGATCGTGATCACCAGCCTGATTTTCTATGCCGGCTGGGATTACCGTTTTCTGCCGTTGCTGATTTTCAGCGGCGTGGTGGATTTCTACATTGCACAATTCATTGATAACGCATCCGATCAGGCCCGCAAGAAACAGTGGCTGATGATTTCGCTGGTGACGAACCTGGGCGTGCTGGGCATTTTCAAATACCTGAATTTCATGACGGAATCTGTCCATCAGGCGCTCGCCTGGGTTGGGCTGGATGTATCGATTGCCACGTTGGATATCGTATTGCCGGTGGGCATTTCCTTTTACACGTTCCAGAGTCTCAGCTACACGATCGATGTGTATCGGGGCGATATGAAGGCGCGCAAACAGTTTCTGCCGTTCTTTGCCACCCTGACATTTTTTCCGCAGCTGGTGGCGGGGCCGATTCTGCGGGCGTCGCAAATCCTGCCGCAGGTGGAAAAGTTCCCGGCCATTCTGCCGGAGAATATCCGCTATGGATTCGTGTTGATCACCATGGGACTGTTCAAGAAAACCGTGGCCGATCTGCTGGCGGCGCCGGCGCAAACCCTGTTCAACAGTGATCAGCCGCTCAGCTGGCTGGAAACCCTGACCGGCGTACTGGCCTTCGCCGGGCAGATCTATGGGGATTTTTCCGGTTACAGCGATATTGCCATCGGGTTGGCACTGCTGATTGGCATCAAGATTCCGCTCAATTTCAATACCCCGTACTTTTCAGTGTCGCCGGTGGATTTCTGGAAGCGCTGGCACATTTCGCTCTCCAACTGGCTGCGTGATTACCTGTACATTTCGCTGGGTGGCAATCGCAACAACAAGCAGTTGCGCAACATCTTCATCACCATGTTGCTGGGCGGACTGTGGCATGGTGCCGCCTGGACCTTCGTCTGGTGGGGGGCGTATCACGGCGCCATTATCTCGGCCACACATCTGCTGCGGCGCACGGCCATCGGGCAAATGCTGGGTCGCATCAATTCCCGTCTGTTCACGGTGCTGCAATGGCTGTTCACGTTTTACCTGGTCTGCATTGGCTGGATATTCTTTCGTGCAGAATCGCTGCAGGATGCGCTGAACATCATCGTGGCGCTGCATGTGCCGGATTTTTCCATTGCAGCGGCACCCTATTCGGGAGCGATTCTGGGTATGGTGGTGTTTGCAATACTGCTGGCGCATATCGTTGATTACGGGATCATCCGCTACCGCCACGCGCTGGAATCGTCGCGGTTCTGGTTCTGGCTGCCCGTGTTGGTGCTCGGGCAGATTTTCGTATTCCTGATTGGTGAGCCTGGCTATGACTTCATCTACTTCCAGTTCTGAGCATGCCTCCATGCCCTTGAGCAACGGCCGCGCCGGCCTGCTGATGATACTGATTGCGCTGCTGGTGCTGGGGCCTGCGGTCCTGTTTGTGCGCGGCTTTACCGGGCTTGCGGAAAAAAGTGGCGGCGATGTTTTTGGCATCCAGCGTATCCGCTCGGTGCATGCGCAAATGGACTACATGGCGCAACAGGCCGGCCCCACGGTGCTGGTGTTCGGTTCCTCGTTGACCAACGAAGGTTTTTCGCCACGCCATTTCGATCGGCAGGCGGAGGCCATGCTGGGAACGGATATCACCAGCTTCAATATTGGCATGGGTAACATGAAGCCTTCCTATCAGCTGTTGCTGGCCAAGCGTCTGCGTGAAGCTCACGAGCGGGCCGGCCGCAAGGCTGCGCTGTCAATCATCGAGCTGACCCCGTTTCTGCTCACGGAAAAGCGCAATGCCTTCCGCCCCTTCATGACCGAGCAGGTGACAGCAGTGTTGATGTCTCGCGAAGAACTGATGCAGGAACTCTGGCGTGATCCGGAGCGTTTCGCTCGCCTGTTTACCATTAAATACCTGCGCGATGGCATTTCAGCTGAGGCCATTACCGGCGGGCTCCGCTTCCTCATCGGTTCGGCGCAGTCGCAGGTGCCGCTGATTGCCAGCCTGGGTCAAGACCAGATCGCGCTGATTACCGAGCAGCGCCGGCTGCAGGGAGAGCTGAACCGGCAGATCGGCCAGCAGCATCCGGACACGCGCAAATCGATCGTGTGGAACCCCGCCACCCAGGGCGGCCTGATCGACATGGAGGATCTGTCTGCCGACACCCAGGACCTGGCGCGGCAGCTGGTCCGCATGATGCGCGATCCGGGCACCCTGCAACGGGATGCGCGGGATCGCGAGGAGTGCTGCGATATCCGCCATCTGGTATTTGATGCCAGCATGGTGGATGAATTTGTCACCATCGTGGAAGAATTCAAGCAGTTTTCTGAGCGGGTGGAAATCGTGTTGATGCCCACCAATCACACATTGATCGCCCCGACACCGGAAGCGCTGGCGCGGCAGCAGCAGGTGCTGCAACAGATTGCGGCCCGCACTGGTGTGCCGTTGCTGGATTACCAGCAGCATCCGCAATTTGCAGCAGACGATTTCTACGACGCCACACACCTGTCGCTGGACTCCGGCAAGCCGCGTTTCTCGGCGCTGTTGGCACGTGATCTGTCGGATGAGCTGGTGAGTGTAATCGGGGCCAATGGGAAAACCGTGGCCGGCAAGACTGTGGTCACGGGCTCGGAAAACGGAGGCGGTTAGACGCCGGTCTTTTTTTGCGCAATCTTTTTAAACCGGTCGGCCGCCTGATTTTCGAAGTGCAAAAAAGCCCCGCAATGGCGGGGCTTTCAGATCATGACTTCTTCGGCTTGGGTTTGCCCTTGAAGGGCGCCTTGTCAGCGAAGGTCTTTCCCTTCTCCGTCTTGCCCTTGAACGGCTTGTCCTTGAAAGACTTCTCTTTGAAAGGTTTGTCTTTCGACGGTTTGTCCTTGAATTTCCTGTCCTTCAATCCCGATTCTTTCGCGTCGCCACTGCGGGCTGCTCCGGCCTTGAAGGATTTCTCCCTGAAAGGCTTTTCCCCGGCAGACTTCTCTTTGTACGAGATTTTCTGCGCTGGCTTGTCGGCGCTGGAGCGCCTTGAGAGTTTTGTTGCCGCGTCGTCCGTTACTGCTGTCTTTTCCGCTACCGGGCGGGCGCGGGTGAGCGTTTCCAGCAGGCTTTCGATCGGGTCCAGAGTCGGGGCGGTATCGGCCTGCGCGGATGGTGCCGCGGGGTCGGATGCGTCCCGTGCCGGTCTTTCGCGGCGGGGTTTGTCGAATTTCTTTTTACCTGTTCTGGCGTCTTCCTGCGGCGCGAAAGCCTTGTTGCCCTTGCCGGGCTCTTCCTTGCCGTAGCGGGTGGCGCGCAGCTG
>JBMOPR010000663.1:6374-8255 GCA_049323075.1 Pseudomonadota bacterium | reverse complement strand
GGCTGAAGCCGTAAATTTCGGCTGGCACGATGCCCAGTTGGGCAAACAGCAGCACTGGAATCCGTTCAAACGCCTTGGACAGGAAAATGAGCGGCGACTCGACCGGATCAATGTAATTGACGTCCGAGTGGGTGGCGCCGAAGTTGCCCATTTTGTACAGCGCCCACCAGACCATGCAGGTCAGGGCGAAGGGCCACAGTGCCACCAGTCCCCTGGCAGGTCCTTTCCGTTCCAGGAACAAGGCGAAGGCGCCCAGGTAGCAGGAGGTGCTGATGCCGATCTCGCCGCTGAACAGGCTGGCCACCAGACAGGCCAGACTGATGCCGAAGTCTTTGCTGGCCTGATGTTCCCGCCAGAGTATGTAATGCTGGATGCTGAGCACGCCAAAGAAGGTGGCCATCAGTGAGTTGCGGTTGGCGATCCAGCTCAGGGTCAGGCCGTGGGTGGAGTCCAGCAAATAGATGGCCAGCGCCAGCAGCACCACGGTTTCGTTGGTGGTCAGCTGCCGGAACAGGCGGTAGATCAGATAACCCAATCCCAGGTACCAGAGCAGGCTGTGCAGGTGCATCAGCCAGGGAGTGTCGTGCCACAGTGAATGGTCGATCCAGTGGCTGATTTCGGCGAGAGGGCGCCAGAACTGGTAGCGCATGCCTTCTTCCGTCCACCAGGGCAATACCCCCAGGTCCATCAGTACCTTGTTGCGGGCCGGCTCGGCATCGATCCAGGAAAACAGGCCGAACAGGGACCAGTCATTGGCCTTGGGGATCGCAATATCGGGGCTGAGCAGTGCGTAATGGATGTAGTCGTCACCCAGAAAGCCGGAAAACAGCACGGGCAGGCAGGCAACAAACGTTGCGAACAGAATGACGTGAAGATTGAGTAGCCGGGTCTTTATGAGTGACATTGGATATCAGATCCTCGCCAGGCAACAGTGTGTCCTGGCGTTACTATCCTTGTTATTAAGCTGGGAGACTGAAAGCGAAGAAAACTCTAACGACACACCGGGCGGGGGACAAGGCAAAAAGTTTTGCTGTTTGGTTACAGTATGCTTCAAGGGCCGGTACAAAAAAGCCGGCGGTGGCCGGCTTTGACATCAATGGCGGAAAAAACGGGCTTCAGGATTTCACCAGCCGGAACCGTTGCGGGTTATTGCGCAGTTCCGCTGCCCGGCGGGCACGGTTGTCGTCCACCACGTTGCGCAGGGACTCGGCGACGAAGCGGATGTCCTCGCCCAGGGCTTCGGCAATGAACTCGGGGGAATGCCCGATCATGAACAGGCACTCGATCACGGGGGCCTTCTGCTCGTCAGTGATCATGGCGAAGTTGAAGATGGCAATCTTGCGTCGGCACTGGTGGGGCTGGCGACCGTTCTGGGGTTCTTGCCGCAGTACGTAGAGTTCTTCGGGAATGCTGTAAAAGCCAAGTAAATCAACAACCTGTTGCCCGCGGGCCAGGTTCAGGAAGCGATCTTGCTGGATTTCCTCCAGCTCAATCAGCAGGTCAGTCAGTTCGTAGTCAATCATGGAATCCTCCATCGGGTGTGACGCGCGCAGTCCCTTAATGCACCAAAGTATACATTCTGGCGGATTAAGCTAGCATATTTAGCGCGAGATTGAACAGACGAATAAACAAACAAGACTAATTCTGTTTCGGGCCCTTGACCCGCTGCATCGTCAATTCGCTGTCGTCGTCCCGGGGGGTGGTCGAAGGGTTGGTCTCTGCAGCGTTGTCACGGCCCAGCCATTGTCCGAGCCAGCCTGGCAACTGGGACTGGCTGCTGTAAATCCAGGCATAGACGCCGAGGTTCACCAGGACCAGCAGGCCCAGCGCTGGCAGCAGCAGGCGCGAGCGGGTGCGCTGCGGTGCCGTTTCTTCCGGATG
>JBMOPR010000663.1:0-6364 GCA_049323075.1 Pseudomonadota bacterium | reverse complement strand
CAGTTTGATCTGGCTGCGGGTCTTTTCGTCCATGTCTTCCAGCTGCAGCCGCAGGCCCTTCTTCACTTCGTCGAAATTCTGCAGGCGTACGCTGGGGTCGCGGCAGAGCATGGCCTTGAGCAGCGTGCGCAGGTGCTGCGGCAGGTCGTTGAAAGCGTTGCTGGGTTGCAGCAGGCCGCGTTTCCACTCCGGCAGGCCGCCGGTCAGGATCTGGTAGAAGATGACGCCAGCGGCGTAGACGTCGCCCAGGACGCTGCTGGGATTGTCATCTGCCACGTACCAGTTCTGGTCCAGCATGCTTTCATAGTGGGGCTCAAAGCCGAAATCCATGACTTTGACGGTGTTGGTGTCGTCGAACAGGATGTTGTGCGGGCGCAGGTTGCCGTGAATGATGCGGTTGTTGTGGGCGAAGATCATGGCTTCGCAGATCTGGTCGGCAATGGGCAGGAATTCCACTACCGGCATGGGCTGGGCCATGCGGTTTTGCAGGCTGCCGCCGGACAGGTAGTCCATGACGGTGATGAAGATGCGGTCATTGCGGCTGACGCCGCGCACGTTGGCAATGTTGCGGTGTTTCAGCCGAGACAGCAGTTCGCCTTCGTTGAAGCCTTTCGAGCTGTTGATGCGCTTTTTCAGCACCATCAGACTGCGGTCTTCGCGGTTCTCATACAGGCTGACGCTGCCCCACTGGGTTTCGCGGATCACGTCCAGCAGGCGGAATTTGTCCTTGGCGTCCTTGAAGGTTTCCTTGGCTTCTTCCTTTTGTTCCTGCTTCAGGTGCGCGCCCTTGAGCGCTACCAGCAGCAGCGAGACCAGTTTGTCGGCATTGGGGCGTTTGCCGGGGTCTTCCGCCAGACAGGCCATGGTGATCTTGTCCAGGGCGGCGGGCACTTTCGGGTTGTACTGTGACGGGGGCGGGAAACCGGGCCTGGGCAGTTTGCCGCAGAGCATCAGGTACATGATGACGCCGAGGGAATAGATGTCGCTGGCGGAACTGGTGTGGGCGGCGCCCTGGTGCTGCTCCGGTGCCATGTAGGCAGGGGTGCCCACGGTCATGCCTTCTTCGTTGACCTTGGACAGGCCGGTGTCTTCGGTGAGACGGGCGATGCCGAAGTCCACCACGCGGGCGTTGCCTTCGCGGTCCAGCAGGATGTTTCCGGGCTTGATGTCGCGGTGGACGATGTTGTTGCGGTGGGCGTAGCCCAGGGCCTTGGCCACCTGCATGATGACGCGCAGTTTGCGCCGGTCAGACAGGCTGCCGGTCTTGAGCGCATCCTTGAGCGTGATGCCTTCCACGTAGTCCATGACGAAGTAGGGCATGCCCTCGCGGGTGAGCCCCTTGTCGATGACGCGGATGATGTTGGGATGGTCCAGGCGCGCGACAATCTTCGATTCCCACTCGAACAGTTCGCGGGCTTCCGGCGTGTTGGCCAGCGCGCCTTTCATGACCTTGATGGCAACCGGTCGGCTGAGGGAGGTCTGGGTGCCCTTGAAGAGCACCGCCATGCCACCTTCGGCGATCTTTTCCAGCTGCGAGAAACCGTCCAATTCCATTGGGGTATCGATAATCGATTGAAAAATAGCGACTAATGCTAAGGGTAGCCGCTATTTGTCCCGCTGGCGGTCTTTTTTCGGCTCTGACAGCGCCGGAATGTCAGCGCCAGGGGGTGCTGTGACGGAGCACCAGTTGCACCAGCAGGTCAATGTGGTCGGCGCGGTCGTTCAGGCAGGGTATGTAGCGGTAATCCTTGCCGCCGGCTTCCAGGAACAGCGCGCGGTTCTGCACGGCGATTTCCTCTAGCGTTTCCAGACAGTCGGCGGAGAAGGCGGGGCACACCACGTCGACCCGGTTGATGTCGTCGCGGGCGCCCCATTCCTTGAGCAGGACGTCGGTGTAGGGCTTGACCCATTCTTCCCGTCCGAAGCGGGACTGGAAGCTTTCCGACCACTGATCGTCGGCAAGGCCGAGCCGGTCGGCCACGGCCTTGGCAGTGGCACGGCAGAGGCTGGGATAGGGGTCGCCCTGGTCCTCATAGCGCTGGGGAATGCCGTGAAAGCTGAGCAGCAGGCGGTCCGGGCGCTCGTGGTCCTGCCAGAATTCGCTGATGCTGGCGGCGAGGGCGTCCAGGTAGGTGGGTTCTTCCCAGTAGTCGCGGATGAAGTGCAGCTCCGGCAGGTCCGGGCAGGGTTGCAGGGCGCGCGCAAGGCCGTCGAACACGGCGGCGGTGGTGGCGGCCGAGTATTGCGGAAACAGCGGCAATACCAGGATGCGGCGCGCTCCCTGGGCGGCCAGTGCGCGTCCTGCCTGTTTCAGGCTGGGCTCGCCGTAGGTCATGGCCAGCTCGACCGGAATGGTGTGCCCCAGTTCCTGCTGCAGGGCCGTGCGGAAGGCTTTTTCCTGCTTGCGGCTGATGGCCAGCAGGGGAGAGCCGTCCTCGGTCCAGATGCTTTGGTACAGGTGCGCGACCTTGCGCGGCCGCACCCGCAGGATAATGCCGTGCAGGATCAGCCACCACAGCAGGCGCGGCACCTGGATTACGCGCCTGTCCCACAGGAACTCTGCCAGGTATTCCCGCACGCTGGCGGCATCGGGCTTTTTTGGCGTGCCCAGGTTGACCAGCATGACGCCGAAAGGGGCAGAGGGGGTATTGCTCACGGGGATGTCTCCAGAGGCGGGCCTTGGTGGGGTGTGTCCATTCTACGAATTTCGGCGCTGCTTGCGAACGGGTGCAGCTTTGATGGCTTGGCGGGATGGGGGCGGTCGGGCAAGATGGGACAATTACAAAAACAAAACGGGGTGACGGGCATGATCATGTTCGTAAAAGGGCGGGCGGGCCAGTGGAATGCGTGGCTGGGCGTGCTGCTGCTGGCAGCGTTGTTATTGCAGGGGTGCGGTGGTGCCAAGGCGGTGCGCTATGGCGAGCATCCACGCCAGGTGGCGGATCTGTATCTGCCGAAAGGCATTCTGGCGCCGGTGCCGGCCGTGGTGTATTTCCACGGCGGCGGCTTCAGGGCCGGAGACAAGGCGCTGGACGATCTGACCCGGCAACTGAAGACCGATTTCACCAGCCGGGGCATAGCGTTCATATCGGCGAACTACCGTTACGCAACGGACGGTCTGACCTTGCGGGATTCCATGCAGGATGGCCTTGCCCTGGTCACGTATCTGCAACAGCACGCGGATTCGCTTACGCTGGATGCCCAGCGGATTGCGCTGATGGGGGGCTCCGCCGGCGGAGGCATTGCGCAGTTCGTGGCATTGCAGGCTAACGGACTGGATGAATCGCTGCCCGGTGTGCGGAGTGTGGCGCTGCTCAATGCGCAAAGCAGTTATAACCCGCAGCACTGGAACCTGATCGGCGGCCAGTTGTGCTCCGACCCAGACTTCGACGCGTTCACCGGACCGCTGGGGGATACCCTGAACGACCTGAGCGCGGGCCTGTTGCACCGCGACGTGGAGGCTGGTGTGGCGCTGCTGGATGCGGTGTCCGGCGTGACGCTGATTGACGCGCAGGACCCGCCGGTGGCTTTTTTCTACTGGACTACCGAGCTGCGTCCGTACAGCCTGACGGAAATCAGCAACGGATTGCCGGGTTATGATCATGTGATTCATCACCCCATGCTGGGTGAGGCGTTCCAGCTGATCGCGCAGGATCGCGGTCATGTCACTGAGGTGCATCTGGTAAACGATTACGCCGGCTTGCCCCGCACGGCGCCGCTGACGGCTACGCCCGAGGCGTTCGGGCTGATGTACCAGGATCTGCTGCGATTCACGCTGGAATCGCTGTTGAACTGAACCCGCCGTTGACGGCATGATGGGGCGGAATTTTTCTGTCAGGAGTCTGGTTATGAGTTTTCCCAAGATCGGTTGTCTCGCCCCCGCCTGGACGCTGCTGAACCAGCGTGGCGAAAAAGTCTGCCTGAAGGACTTTCGTGGTGAAAAGAATGTCGTGTTCTATTTTTATCCGAAAGCACTGACGCCGGGCTGCACCACCCAGGCGTGCGGCCTGCGCGATGTGAAAAAGCAGCTGGAGAAGCTGGATGCGGTGGTGCTGGGGGTGAGCCCGGACCCGGTGAAAAAGCTGCAGAATTTTATTGAAAAGAAGGATCTGAATTTCGATCTGCTGTCGGATGAGGATCATGCGATTGCGGAAAAATACGGCGTATGGGGGCTGAAGAAATTCATGGGGCGGGAGTTTATGGGCATCTTGCGCACCACGTTCATCATTGGCAAGGACGGCAAGCTGAAGCATGTGATGGACAAGGTGAATACCAAAACCCACCATGATGATGTGTTGGCGATATTGAAAGCGTTGGGGTGATTGTTGTTGCTGTAGTGCCTACCTAGCAACCTGCGATCCGTCCCGGCTTCTTTAAACCTGAGATTACCAGTTGCACGTGTCAGCTCGGGGAGGGGGCGGATCATTCGGTACCTTTCCGGGAGGAGCGTGATGGTGATTCCTGTTCTTTGTGCCGTCATTCCACAATGACTCCTTCGGCGACGCCGTTGTCACTTTTCCAATCAGCGCAAGTAGCATTCATGATTCTGTTGACCCACCTCGAGCATCCCCGTTACGCGCTGGCATTGGCCGATTATCTGAGCTTTCGCGGCATCCCGGTGCATTTGCAGGCTGGGCCGGGTTTCGTGTCCGTTTATCTGGTGGATGCGGCGCGGATGGATGAGGCCCGGCAGGAGCTGGAGCGGTTTCTGGGAGACAAGGACCATGCGCGCTATCGGCTGGCGTCGTGGAATGTGGAAGGTTCGCGTGTTGACATGCCATCGCTGGCACCCTATTACGAAGGCCAGTCGATCCGGCAGGTCCTGACGGAAACCGGACCCGTGACGCGCTGGATATTCGTTGCCTGCGCGCTGGTGTTCATTGTCACAGGACAGGGCACTGTGCGGAGTGTGCGTGCTCCGCTGATGTTTTTTCCCGATGTGCTGGCCATGGGTGACTGGCAACAGGCCTGGCGCTGGATTACGCCGGTGTTTGTGCATTTCGGGGTTTGGCATTTTGTCTTTAACCTGCTGTCCTGGTGGGTCTTTGCAGGGCTGGTGGAGCGCATGCAGTCTTCGCTGCGCCTGCTGGCGCTGTTTCTGGTTTGTGCTGTCGCCAGTAACTGGACGGAATTTCTCTGGAGCCGCGATAATTTCGGCGGGCTGTCGGGTGTGGTTTACGGGCTGGTGGGCTATCTGTGGTTTTACGGGCGTTTCCGGCCCGAATCACGTCTGCAACTGCCGCCAGCCATGGTGGGCTTCATGCTGGTGGCGCTGGCTGCGGGTTTTACCGACTTCATGCCAATTGCCAACATGGCGCATCTGGGCGGATTGCTGACCGGTTGTCTGCTGGGATTGGCTTGTGCGAAGCTGGACGCGGCCGATCGGCGCGACGCCTGACGCGCCGATCGGGAAAACGCGTTACATTTTCATGTCGTGCAGTGCGCCGCCATCCAGCGCCACCATCTGCGGTGTGATTTCCGCGAAACGGTAAACCTTGCCACCGTGTTCGGCGACGAATTTTGTGGCGGCACTTTCCTGGGCGAAACTTGCAAACGTCGGCCCCATGGAACCGTGCAGTTTGCTGCCCACTACAAAGAACGCGGCTTTTGCGTCGATCCAGGCGCCTTTCGGTTCGTTCCAGTCGGCCACGCCCATGTCCTGCACATACAGCGCTTTCACATTCCTGACCTGTTCCGGATTCAGGTAGATACTGAACATTTCCATGGTGTCGCAAAAGAAATCCGGGCCGCTTTGCCCGGCGAAATGGATTTGCGCTTTGGGGCCGGGATAATCCGCCAGCAGCATGCCATCCAGTGCGCAGGCAGTGGCCTGATCGATTTCCGCGGGCGAGAGGGGTGGACCAGCTTCATCGCAGGCGGCGAGTGCCATGCTGGCAACAGCGGCGAGCAGAACGTTGTGCCGGTTTAACTTCATTTGTGGAACCTCCAGGTGGCCAGGCCCAGTGGCGCGATGATCCACAGCGGCATCAGGCAGCCAAGCAGCCAGGGCCTGGCCAGTGCGGGTGGAAATACCGTCGCCAGTCCGTACAGATTGCGGACCTCATCCAGGCTGAAAATATTGAGAACACGAAAAACGTCGGCGGGGTTGAGCAGCAGCAGGTAAGGAAAAATCACGCCGATTTCGCTGTCACCGCTCAGTACCAGCGCGCCAAGCAACAGCAGATCGAACACCAGCACGAACAGAAACCAGAGCGCGATGGCCAGACCGGAAGCGCGGGTGCGATCGCTCGCGAATACCGACACCATCACCGCCAGGCTGAGAAACCCCAGCCCCAGCAACACGGAACTGAGCATGAAACCCAGATAGTGCAGCAGTGCCGACGGCGTGAGATGGGCCAGCAGC
>JBMOPR010000662.1:0-8268 GCA_049323075.1 Pseudomonadota bacterium | reverse complement strand
CAAGAGGATCTCGTGTCATAGGTGTGTCCGCAGGGTGTGATGTAATCGGTTGAGCCGGATCAGAAAAGTGTGGCCATTATACAGGAATTTGCACAGGGCAACGGCGGAACCGGGGAAAGAATGCGGGCTCAGTTGCGGCGTTCTGCTGCATGCTGACGCAACCAGTCCTGCGCATATTCAGCGATGGCGACATCCACCGTCGTCACCGGACGATAGCCCAGCTTGCGGCGTGCCTTGTCGATATTCAGCGTGAAGGATCGGGCCAGCAGCGCCACTTTCAGCCGCATCAGCCGGGGTTCCTGTTCCCGTCGCAACAGGCGGCAGGCTGTTTCCACCACGCCCGCCGCCAGCATCGCCGCCGGGTAGGCCACCTGCCGCGTGACGGGCGGCAGTGACACCGCCTGCAGCAACTGGTCGACCATGCTCCACAGCGGATGCGGCTGGGCGTCGGCAATGTTGTAGACATCGCCAGTAACGCTGTCGGGGCCGAACAGGGCACAATCCAGTGCCTGCAACAGGTTGTCGATGTGGGTGGTGCTGACGATGTTGGCGCCATCGGCGATGCGACGCAGCTGGCCACTTTTCTGCAGGTCGATCATGCGCGGAAACAGATTGCGATCCCCCGCTCCGAGCACCATCCGCGGCCGCAGCGACAATGTGCGCAACTGGTCGGAATGGGCATTGGTCACCCGCACTTCCGCCTGGTATTTGGTGCGGGCGTAGTGATCGGCGAATTGTTCCGGCAGGAAATCCTCCATCACGTTCAGGCGATCGCGAAAATCAAAATAGATGCTGGGGGTGGACAGATTGACGAAGCGGCGGGCGCCGGAGCCGGCACAGGCCCGCAGCAGATTCTCGGTCACGATGACGTTGTCGCGGTAATAGTGTTCATAGTCGCCCCAAATGCCGGAGCGCGCGGCGCAATGCACCACGCCATCCATGTCCTTGCAGATGTGCTGCACGAACGGAACGTCCAGCAGATCGCCGCGAAAGAAATGCGCGCCGGTGGCCGTCGCCAGTGCCGTACCTTCGTCCAGCCGGCGACCGGTGAAATGCAGTTTCAGATCCGGACGGGTCTGCGCCAGATGGCGCACGTAACGCCCGCCCACAAATCCGTTGGCACCGGTAACCAGGATTTTCACGTCCGATGCTCCGTCATGAACGCCAGCAGCAGCGCCATGGTTTTCTGGTGATTGGGCATGAACGGCAGGAAGTCGAACAGCGGCCGCACGTGGCCGTAACCCTTCTGCGCGTGCAAGCTGGCCTTCTGCCCTGCCGCCACGGCTGCTTCATACATGCGCTGGGCGGTCTTGTATCCCACCAGAGTGTCCTTGCTGCCATGCAGCATCAGCAGTGGCACCTGGTTCGGCCCCACATAATTGATCGGTTTCACCGTTTCGAAATCAGGACCGGCGCTGGCGAAGATGGCGGAATGCAGTTCGGAATTTTCCGGCCGGAAACGGTACACGCCGGACAATCCGATCACGCCCCGGATCGACGCGGCATCCAGATGCGCAAGTGTGCGATAACGTTCGTCCAGTGCCAGCAGGCAGGCGATATGCGCCCCGGCGGAATGCCCCATCAGAAACAGCGGACCGGCGGAGAATCCATAACGGGAACCCTCACGCTGCAGCCAGGCCACTGCATGCGCCGCGTCTTCCACAAAGGCCGGATAACGCACCTGCGGAAACAGCCGGTAACCCACCACCGCGCAGCGAATGCCGAACGCCGCCAGGGCGCTGCCAAGGAACGCATACTCGTCCTTGTGGCCGGAGCGCCAGCTGCCGCCGTGAAAAAACACCAGCTGCGCGCCACGGTCGTCGCCGGCGGGAAGGTAGATGTCGAGTTTCTGCTCCGGTTCGCGGCCGTAATGCAGGTCGCGAATGACGCGCCCCGGACGGTGGCCGAGGGTTTTCATGCCGTTGAACATGCCCTTGCGCAGGGCGCTCTGCAGTTTTTCCAGGGATGTGCTGATCATACTACTTCATGTCGAATGTGAGGTTTTTGCCAGGGCGGTATTGGGGTGTCATCAAACGCAGCTTTTTATCCGATGTTACGCTGTAGGGCACGAACACCGAAAGCGCGTCCGGATGGCGGTGATTGAGTTCAACCCGAATGCCGGCCTGGGAATAGCCGGTGTCGGCGCGCTGCGCAACATAATCCATGAAATAGGCTGCGGCACGCACGCGACGTTCTGCAGCCAGGGTCTTGATCTTCTTCACCAGTGCCGCCAGCGCGGCATCGGGTGCTGCATTGCGCTCGGCGGCGGATATTCCCACCAGCCGGATTTCATTGTCGTTGCCCAGCACGGCCGCAAAAGGGTAGAAGGTGCCGGTGGACACCAGTTCCTGCGCCAGCATTGACAGACCATTGTCCATCAGCCGCTGCAGCTCCTCGCGTGCCTTCTTGTCGGACACCGGCGGCCGGCTGGCAGGTACCGGCGGCACACTGGATTCCACCGTTTCCTGCGCATCGTCATTGCCGGCTGCCTGCAGGGGGAATGACAGTAGCGACGCCAGCAGCACCAGCCATCGCATCCACCGTACCGGCCAACTCCAACTGCGATCATTGATGTTCATGCTTATCCGCACACCTGTGTGATCCGGTCCCGGACAGGGAATGGTCCTACCTGTTGATTTACTGGCCAAAATTTTTGACTTGCCTGGGGTTATATTCAATACTGGTTTTAACAAGCGAAATTTTAATAACTCTATTTCCAACAACAATGATAGCGGGAAAGCGGGTCTCTGCATGCAGCGGAAACTGAATAGCCGCCTGTCAAACAAACTGTTCTTCGCCGTCATGGGAACCGCGATGCTGCTGGGCCTGTTGCTGAGCGTGGTGCAGATCATGCTCGACGCCCGCACCGCACGCAAGGCGCTGGAACAGAGCACCCAGGAAATCCTGGCAATGATGCGGGAGCCGGCCACCCAGGCCGCGTTCAACCTGGATCGCGTCATGGCGCAGCAGGTGGTGGAGGGGCTGTTCCAGAACCAGGCCGTATTCTACGCCGCCATCTCCATTCCGGGCGAACCGCCACTGGCCTCAGCCTTCCGCGACAGGCAGCGCATCCGCTACCGCTCACTGATGAATTCCATCTTCGGCCAGGATCTGAGTTACAGCCTGGAACTGAAAGGTTATTCGCCCAGCGATAACACCAGCGTCGTGCTGTATGGCAACCTGGAAGTCAGCATCGACCCTGCCAACTCCGCCCTGGATTTTCTCGAACGCGGCCAGACCCTGTTCATCAGCGGCCTGTTGCAGTCTGTGTTCTTCGGCTCGGTGCTGTACCTGATTTTCCAGGGCCTGATCGCCCGCCCCATGACCACATTGCTGGGATCGCTGGAAGACATCGATCCCATGCGTCCGTCGCAGAGCAAGCTGGATGCGCCGCTGGGTCACGAAGACGACGAGCTGGGCGCCTGGGTGCACAAGATCAACGATCTGTTCAAGGCGATCGAAAAATACAACAGCAAGCGCCGGGTGGCCGAAGCCCATGTGGAGCGCCTGAGCAATTACGACATGCTCACCGAACTGCCCAACCGCAATCTGTTGCTGCGGCGGATCGAAAGCTCGATCCAGGATGCCAACAGCCAGAATGACATGTTCGCGGTGCTCTACTGCGCGCTCGATGATTTCAAGTCAGTTAACCTGCTGCATTCCTATCATGCCGGCGACAAACTGCTGCTGATGATGGCCGACCGTTTCCGTTCCGAACTGGACCCCGCCCAGACCGTGGCCCGGGTCGGCGGCGATGTGTTTGCAATCGTGCTGCCGGGATTGACCAGCCATTATCAGGCGGCGGATGTTGCGCAACGCATCCTGGACAATGTGCGGCGGCCGTTCCGGCTCGACAACAATACGATCAAGGTGTCTGCCACCATCGGCATCACCATGTATCCCCATGATGCCGCCACGGCCGAACAGCTGCTGAAAAACGCCGAGAATGTGATGCAGCTGGCCAAATCCGAAGGCGGCAACCGCTACCAGTTTTATGTGGCGAATGTGGACCAGAAAATCCGCGCCGCCAAGGTGCTGGAAAAGCAGCTGGCCACGGCAGTGGACGACGGCCAGCTGGAACTGGTTTTCCAGCCGCAGGTGAACCTGCTCACCGGCGAAGTGCGTGGCGCCGAAGCGCTGGTGCGCTGGCACCATCCGGAACGCGGGCTGGTACCGCCCAACGAATTCATTCCGCTGGCGGAACGGACCGGCGCGATCGTCGCCATTGGCGAATGGGTGCTGCAGGCGTCGTGCCAGTGCCTGCGCAAGTGGCACAGCATGGGCATCACGCACCTGACGATATCCGTGAACGTCAGTCCTGTGCAACTGCACCAGTCTGACATCGTCACCTGCGTGCGCGAGGCCCTGGAAGCCAGCGCGGTGCCGCCCCAGCATCTGGTGCTGGAACTGACGGAAACCGCGGTGATGGACAACGTGGATTCCGCAATCCGTCTGCTTAAGCAGATCAAGGCGCTTGGCGTGCAGCTGGCCATCGATGATTTCGGTACCGGATACTCGTCACTGAGCTACCTGAAAAAAATGCCGATGGACGAAATCAAGATCGACCGCACCTTCGTGCAGGACATGCTGGAAGATCCTGACAACGGCACCATCGTCGATGCCATCATCCAGCTGGGCCACAGCTTGAACCTGTCGGTGATCGCGGAAGGCACCGAGACTCTGGACCAGATCCGCTATCTGCAGGAATGCGAATGCGACATGGCGCAGGGCTATTACTACAGCCAGCCGCTGTCGGAGTCGGCGTTTATCGCCCTGCTGCAGGAACAGCGCGGCCAGATCCGCAACGCCACCCAGCGGGCCGCACAGTCGGCACAGACACTGCTGAACAAGTGAATCCTCTCTCTGGACTAGGCCGTCCGGTCGCACCTGCCGCGAAATCCCGCTAGAATCGTCCCTCCTGACGGGCCCGCAGACCCGCTTCTTGTTCAACTGAATCAATTTAGGGACACAGACATGAGTAACGACGCAGTAGTGATCGTAAACGGCGCCCGCACCCCCATGGGCGGATTTCAGGGCGCACTGGCCAGCGTGACGGCCACCCAGCTGGGCGCCATCGCCATCCGCGAGGCCGTTGCCCGCGCCGGCCTCAAGCCCGAGGAAATTCAGGAAGTGATCATGGGCTGCGTGCTGCCCGCCGGCCTGAAGCAGGGCCCTGCCCGCCAGGCGGCGCTGGACGCCGGCCTGCCCACCGCCACCGGCTGCACCACCATCAACAAGCTGTGCGGTTCCGGAATGAAGGCCACAATGCTGGCCCATGACCTGATCAAGGCCGGCACCAACGACATCATGGTGGCCGGTGGTATGGAAAGCATGACCAACGCCCCCTACGTTCTGGAAAAAGCCCGTGGAGGGTTCCGGATGGGCCACGGCGAGATCAAGGACCACATGTTTCTGGACGGCCTGGAAGACGCCAAGACCGGCCGCCTGATGGGATCGTTCGCGCAGGAAGTGGCAGACAAGGAAGGCCTGACCCGCTCCGCCATGGACGAGTTCGCCATCGAATCCCTGCTGCGGGCCCAGCGCGCCGTGCAGGACGGTTCCTTCGCTGACGAAATCGTTCCCGTGCCGGTCAAAACCCGCAAGGGCGACGCCCTGGTGAGCATCGACGAACAGCCGGGCAATGCCAGCGTCGACAAGATCCCCACGCTGAAACCCGCCTTCGCCAAAGACGGCACCGTGACCGCCGCCAACGCCAGCTCCATTTCCGATGGCGCGTCCGCCCTGGTACTGATGCGTGAATCCGTAGCGCTGGCGCGCGGCCTGAAGCCGCTGGCCCGCATCGTTGCCCACTCCACCCAGTCGCAACACCCGTCGGAATTCACCCTGGCGCCGGTGGGCTCGCTGCAGAAGCTGTTTGAGAAAACCGGCTGGAGCGTGGCCGATGTGGATCTGTTCGAAATCAACGAAGCCTTCGCCATGGTGACCATGCTGGCGATGATCAAGCACAAGATTCCGCACGATAAAGTGAACGTGAACGGCGGCGCCTGCGCACTGGGTCATCCGGTGGGCTCCACCGGTTCCCGCATCATCCTGTCGCTGATTCATGCGCTGAAAAAGCGCGGCGGCAAGCGCGGTGTGGCATCGCTGTGCATCGGCGGTGGCGAGGCAACGTCGCTTGCACTGGAATTGATCTGATCAGAACAGCCTGACGATCTGCCAACGCCCGCTGTCACGAGCGGGCGTTTCTATTTGTGTTTTCATCATCTTTCAGGTGCGCCGCGAAACACCTCCTTACACTTTTACAAATGGTTTCACTTTGCGGATACAATAGTGACTGCAAAGTCTGTTCAAAGTTGTTTACCTCCCTACAATGACGACGGATTGATCACTCAGTTCTTCACCGGAAAGGTAAACCATGACTCCCCTACCGCTGATTATCGGATTCGGCGGCATCAATGCCGCAGGCCGCAGTTCGTTTCACCACGCTTACCAGCGCATGGTGCTGGAACAGCTGGATGTTGTCCGGCGCGAGGAATGCCTGCGCGCGCTGTCGGTACTGATGAATACCCGCGACGAGCAGCAGATTCTCGACGGCACCCTGATCCGCCGGATCGAAAAAACCCATTTCGACGTGGATCGGGTGTACTCACAGCGCAAGATGGTGGTGGCGCCGGAAGGCGAGTACCAAACCTTCATCACGCGCAAAAAGGATCTGCCGCAGGAAATTCCCGCCAACTGGCGCGTGACACCGATCGACAGCGACCGCGTTACGATCCAGCTGTATGAAAGCACTGCCATATTTCTGCCGGATCACCAGCCGTTTCCCGTGCGCGCCGCAGGCCAGCTGCCTTCCGGTTTCGAGCCGGGCGCCAGCTATGCCGCACGTCAGCATCCGCGCGGCCTGGAGATGGCCGTGTACGCCGCTACCGATGCGATCCGTTCCGTCGGCATTCCCTGGCAGGACATTCTGAACCAGATCGCGCCGGACAAAATCAGCGTCTACGCCAGCGCCGCCATGAGCCAGCTGGATGAAAACGGTGTCGGCGGCATGTTGCGCGCGGGCCTGATGGGCAAGCGCACGTCGTCGAAACAATGCCCGCTGGGCTTTGCGGAAATGCCGGCAGACTTCATCAATGCCTACGTGCTGGGCAATGTCGGTTCCACCGGCGCGATGATGGGTGCCTGCGCCACGTTTTTGTATAACCTGGACAAGGCGATCCAGGACATTCAGAGCGGCAAGGCGCTGATTGCCATTGTCGGCACCAGCGACGCACCGATTCTGCCGGAAGTCATGGAAGGCTATCGCGTGATGGGCGCGCTGGCGGAAGACGAAGGGCTGAAGAAACTCGATGGCATCAGCACCGATCCGGACTATCGCCGTGCCTGTCGTCCTTTCTCGGATAATTGCGGCTTCACCATCGGCGAATCCGCACAATATGTGGTGCTGTGCAATGACACGCTGGCGTTGCAACTGGGTGCCAGCGTTTATGGCGCTGCGCCGGCAGTATTCGTGCACGCGGACGGCATCAAGAAATCCATTTCCGCACCCGGCATGGGCAACTATCTGACCCTGGGCCGTGCTGTGCATTTCGCCCGGCAGATCGGTTCCACTCCGCGCGCACTGCAGCATTCGTTCGTGATGGCCCACGGCACCGGCACGCCGCAGAATCGCGTCACCGAATCCCACGTGCTGGACAGCGTGGCGGAAGCGTTCGGCATTGCCGAGTGGCCCGTTGTGGCCGTCAAGGCGTACCTGGGCCACTCCATTGGCTCTGCTGGCGGTGATCAGCTGGCGGCGGCACTGGGTGTGTTTGCACAAGGCATTCTGCCCGGCATTAAAACCATCACGCATTTCGCAGCAGATATTCACCGCCAGCATCTGTCACTCGACATTCAGCACCGCGAATACGCGAACGGCCATTTCGAGCAGGCGATTCTCAATGCCAAGGGTTTTGGTGGCAACAATGCATCGGCCGTGCTGCTGTCACCGCAGCGCACTACCGCGATGTTGCAGCAACGCCATGGCAAGCATGACTGGCTGGATTACCTGCACCGCAACGAATCCGTGCGGGAGCAACAGCAGCAGTATCATGATCAGTTGCTGCGGGAAATTCCGGCCTCCATCTACCGTTACGGCGAGCCCGTGGTGGATGGTCATGAACTGAAGATTACCAGCAATCATATTCAGATCCCCGGTTATAACCATCCGGTAGATCTGGCCACGCCCAATCCCTATTGATTCAAATGGCGTGAACGGCCGTCTGACGTCTTGATAACGAAAATGATATCAAGTGGTTAGACGGCTTT
>JBMOPR010000661.1:0-8285 GCA_049323075.1 Pseudomonadota bacterium | reverse complement strand
GAAAGCCTGTTCTTGCAACGCTACGACGCCATCTGCCGTCAGGTTGACCGGCAGTTTGACGTTGCCAATGCCGATCTCGCCAAACTGTTTACGTTCTGCCTGGACCAGAAAGGCACGTTGTCGCAGCACCGTCGCAAACAGTACCAGCACCGCGTGCCGGCCGAAGTGTTCGATGCGATTGAGCAGGCGTATCGTGATGTCACGGGGGCGGACAACGAGTGAGCGTCATCTTCCTGCAGGCTGGATAAGGCCCTGTCGGCGCGCCTTGCCATAAAGTTGCCGCCCGCACAGATTCTGCTGGTGCCAGAAAAACCGGAAGCGCCACCCGAGGTCCGGAATCCAGAAGCGATCCGGTACCGGCAGTGTCGGCGTGGCGGGTTCGAGGTCGAGCTCTGCCGTAATCACGCCTGGTCCTTCGTTGCGATGCCGACGCGCCAGCCGCTTTCCCTCGTTATCGATAATCTGTGCCTCGCCCATCAGTTCTCCGTGATAGGGTGCTGACGCCAGTTCCTGCGGCAGGACAGGAATGGTTCCGCTCAGTGCACCACAATGCGACGCATGAATATTGGCGACACCGAGCATGCGCGCGAACTCCACCGGCGCGTGTTCCATATACAAATCGTTCATCTTTGCCATGGTGCGCAGGAACGGCGCCACAACGGGCCAGTCAAAAGGCGGCGACCACCAGTGGCTGCCGGTCATGACGAAGTCAACGTTACCGCGCAGGCGCCGGATGGTTGCGGTGCGAATGGTTTCCCAGCATACCGCCGTACCTGCACGTCCATGTGATGTGCGATGCAGGCCATCATCATGACCGCCGGTGTAGTAGGCATTCTCGATCATGGTTGGCCTGTCCTTGTCGTGTCGTGAGACAGTGCCGTCCGGTTGGACAAGCGTGTAGCAGTTATAGACATGCGGCCCACTGTTCGTGGAACGGTGCTCAAGGTAAGAGCTACCGATAAGCATGTTGTGGCGAGTGGCATATTCCCGGAGCAGGTCCAGCGCAGGATTTTCGGCGGGCAGGCTGGCGCGCCAAAGACGCGCATCCTCGACGATCGGGGTGGTAAAGAACTCGGGAACGGCAACCACCTCCGCCTTGAGATGGACCGCCTCGTCGAGCAACTCGCGAACATGGTCAAGGTTATAGCGGATGTCCGCTATGCGCCCCTGCATCTGCAGCGCTGCAACCCGGACTTTCCTCATGCGGTTCTCCATGGTTGGCCGGCAGAAACATCGGTCACCGTGGTGCGCAATGACATATTCGGCGCCAAGCTGGACTCGGTGTCGCCCGGGTAGAATTTGCTGACACAAGTAGCCAGAATAGCCCGCCCCCCGCTGAGCATCCAGAAAGGAATACACTGTGACCGTCAGACTTACCCAGTTCAGCCATGGCGCCGGATGCGGCTGCAAGGTCGCGCCCGATGTACTTGACCAGATTCTTCATACCAGTACGCCGGGATTTGCCGATCCCAGGTTGCTGGTGGGTAATGACAGCCGTGATGACGCCGCCGTGGTCGACATCGGTAGCGGTATGGGCATTATCAGCACAACCGATTTTTTCATGCCGGTGGTCGATTCGCCTTATGACTTTGGCCGGATTGCATCGAGTAATGCCATCAGCGATGTCTATGCTATGGGCGGCACGCCGATAATGGCGATTGCCATACTCGGCTGGCCGATTGACAGGTTGGCGCCGGATATTGCCGGCAAGGTCATCTATGGCGCGCGAGCTGTTTGTGCCGAGGCCGGCATTGCTGTGGCCGGCGGGCACAGCATTGATTCGCCGGAGCCGATCTTTGGATTAGCGGTAACAGGGCGAGTGGCTGTTGAAAAAGTGTTGCGCAACAATACCGCCTGCGCAGGCGACCTGTTGTATCTGACCAAGCCCCTGGGTATCGGCATCATTACCAGTGCCGTCAGGAAAGGCCAGGTTTCCGAACACGATCTGGAGTGTGCGGTTGAAAGCATGGTGCAGCTCAATCGCGCCGGCGAAACATTTGCCGGTATAGAGGGTGTGCATGCGATGACCGATGTTACCGGATTTGGTTTGCTTGGCCATCTTCTCGAAATCTGCCGTGCCTGCAACTTGCAGGCACGCCTTCATCGCAATGCGGTGCCGGTGCTGCCCAATCTGGCGGGTTATATTTCCGGGGGCTGTGTTCCCGGTGGTACCCACCGAAATGTCGCTGCATACGGCGCGGAAGTAAGCGGTATGACGGAGTACGACAAGCTGGTGTTCTGTGACCCGCAAACCAGTGGCGGCTTGTTGGTTGCTGTGGTGCCGCAGCACCAGGCGTCATTCGAGCAGCTGGCTGCATCGCAAAACCAGGCGTGCCACCGCATTGGACAGCTCATGCACCCGGACGGTGGCACCGCGCGCGTTCATGTTACTGACTGAGAGTGCTCCGCGCGACAATCTATTTCCAGGCCGGAATAACCAGGGTGCAGGCTGAACGTACGCACCGGCGAACCGGGAACCGCGAGGCTGGCGATATAGGCCAACTCCGGTTCCGAATACATGCGCCGGATGGAAATAAAGGAGTCATGCAGGAAATCACGCTTTGGATTGATGATCGCCATCAGCGGCATCAATCCGAACAACTGTAATGACCGATATCCGTCAATGCCGACAAAGGCGTAACCGGCGACTTGCCTGGCCTGGTTCATCATCATCGCCAGCTGCCCGGCGGAAAAGTGATGCATCGTCTGGATGATAAAGACGATATCAAACTCTCCCGGCTCGATCGTGCCCATGTCGAACGCATTGACCACGCGAAAATCCACGGAGATACCCGCGCGCCTTGCTTTCTCATTCGCGTCTTCGACATGCGCGGCGACATAATCCGATCCGGTAATACTGACGGGCAACTCCCGCCTTGCCGCTTGCCTAGCAAGCTCGAGGGTGAAATCGCCGCCGCCGCTGGCAAGTTCCAGCATGCGGACAGGTCTTTGTTCCTGCTGGTGGACGCGCGTGATGAGTGGTTGCAATGCTTTCATGAACCGCTTGTAGGCGAACACGGTGCGATTGAAGCGGTGCAGGCCCGACATGATGCCGCGTTTGCGTTCATCCGGAACATCGGTGCGGTCGAGATACTCCGGCTCGTCCGTTCGTAACCATTCATCTACCCGCGCCACCAGGCGAGCAGGATCCAGCTTGAAGCGGCCAGCCCGGCAGTCTTGCCGGAATTCAGCCAGGGCGGTATCGACGTTGGCAGCGAGCTGCTGCATGGTCTGGATGTTTGCGCTAACTGCCGACCTGCTGATGACGCGTGCAGCGGTGTGACGTTGTTGCAGCATGCTTGCTCTCCGGAGAAACCTGTCGAGGATCACTCCCCGGATGCGCAATACCAGTTCTGCCGCGGGAGCGCTTGTCGATACACACACTGGGTATAGGACGAATAATGCCCCATTTCGCTGAAATCCTATCATAGTTAATCGAGGCTCAACCTGCTCAATTGCCTTTTCGGTGCCAAAACTCCACCTTATCCATTGGATTGCGGAGCCACCAGCGCCCGCTTTTCCAGCATTTTCATGTAATACGTGCCCAACAGGCGCAGCTCCTCCTGCCGCGTTACCGCAGCAAGTCGTTGGCGATTCATTTGAAGGCTGATTCAGTCTTGGAAAAGAGCCGGCTGATCCGGTGGCCCTCTTGCATCATTGATGCGGGATAGCGATGGTGATTCTTTCAGTGCCAGATGTTGCAGGATCTTTTCGATCACAGTAGGGTCTTCGATGCATGCAACGACTTTGACGTGCCCACCGCAGCGTTCGCACTGTTCAATATCAATATTGAAGACGCGTTTGAGCCGCTGCATCCAGGTCATTGCATTTCAGCGCTCCTCAATGGCTTTTTCCTGTGCGCACGCCACTTCCGTCGGCTTTCTTCCCTTACCTCGTTTCCCCGGCGTGACCAAAGCGCGATGCTTGCTGTTCGGCGCGAAAAGGTCGTGAAACCGTGTCAGATTTACCCGCGGCTTGGGAATCAGGGCGGACAGCGCTGCGATGTGATCGTTCTGGCCACCAAGACCGATCCCGGCGCCGGCTCCATCAACGTCACCGAAACCCTGCGGGAGCAGCTCCTGCAGGGCGAACTGGCGCCCCACACCCGCCTGCAGGAAACCGCCCTGGCCGAGCGCATGGGCGTCTCCCGCCCCCCAATACGCGAGGCCCTAAGCGTGCTGGCCCGCGACGGCCTGCTAGATTACACCCCCAATCGCGGCTACAGCGTCCGCCACTTCTCCCTGGACGACATCCTTGCCGCCTTCCGTGTCCGTGCCGTACTGGAAGGACAGGGCTGTCGCCTGTTGGCAGAACGGGGCCTGCCGGCCGACACGGACACGCAACTGCAACACGCCCTGGGCTGGGGCGAAACCCTGCTCCAGGCCAGCCCGCTGCAACATGGCCAGTATGAACAGTGGCGGGAAATGAACAAAGCCTTCCGCCTGGCCATCCTCCAGGCCGCCGGCAACGACCTGCTGATCCGTTTCGCCCGCCTTTCCCGCAACATCCCCATCGTCTTCAACGGCTCCTTCCGCTGGTACAGCGCCCGCGACTTCCAGCGCTCACAGGACCACCATCAGGTGATCTACACCGCCATGAAAAACGGCCAGGCCGAGCGCGCCGACCACATGATGCAGGAGCACGTGATGCAGGCCGCCGAGATCCTCCAGCGCCACTACGCCTCCCTTTCCGCGCCCACCGGCTGACTCAAAAAATCAGCACATCTGTACACAAACCAGATTAACCAAAACACGGTCTCATGACTTGTGTCACGAAATAATGGGCATTCCGCGCTTTTATAATCCAAAACAAAGTGTACAGTTGTACACCACCATTGCTATCCCTCCCCGGTTACCGCGAGGAATGCCCCATGCGCCCACTGTCGAATCTGGATGCCTCCTTCCTGCACCTGGAAACGCCGCACCTGCCCATGAACATCGGGGGCACCTTCATCTTCCATGACCCCACCGACAACCCCATGACTCCGGCCCGCCTGCGTCGCCATATCACCCGGCGGATGCCCCTGGCTCCGGTCTTCCGCGAACGGCTGATCATGCCGCCCCTGGGACTGGGCACCTCCTGCTGGGTGGACGACCCGGATTTCGATCTGTCCGACCACCTGCGGTTTCGCGAGCTGGACGGCCCCCTCACCCAGGCCCGTCTGCAACCTCTGGTGCAGGGCTTCTTCGCCCGCCTGCTGGACCGGGACCGCCCCCTGTGGGAAGCCATGCTGGTCACCGAGAAAAACACCCCGCCCGGCAGCCCGCGCCGCTTCGCGCTGATTCTGAAAGTTCACCATGCCGCCTGCGACGGTCTGTCGGCCAAAGCCATCATCACCAGCCTGCTGGACGGTCCCGAGCCCCCTGCATTGCCCGCCGATCACTGGAACCCGGCGCCCACGCCCTCCCGCCTGCGCACCTGGCAGCGGGCGCTGACCACCGACCTGCCTGCCCTGCCCCGGCGCACCCTGGATCTGGCCAGCCAGGCGGTGCGCAGCGCCCGGGCCTCGTGGCAACTGCGCCGGCAGGAACCGGGCATGCAGCCGCTGTTCTACATCGATCCACCCGCCACACCCTTCAACATCCCGGCCGACGCGCAGCGCCTGCAGCTGCATGCGGAGCTGTCCCTGTCCCGGCTCAAACGCATCAAGGACACCCAGCCCGGCCTGACCGTGAACGACGTGGTGCTGGCGGTCTGCGGCGGCGCCCTCCACGGCTACCTGCAAGCCCGCCAGCAGATTCCGGCCCGGGAACTGGTGGCGATGGCGCCCGTTTCCCGGCGGGTGGAAAGCCGTACCGGCATCACCGGCAACCAGGTGTCGGCCATGCTGGTGGGACTGGCCACCGGCACCTCTGATCCGCTGGAACGTCTGCGTCTGGTGCAACAGAACGCGCAGCGAGCCAAGCGCTTCAACCAGCAGGTGGAACTGGAGCGCCTGCTGACC
This sequence comes from Pseudomonadota bacterium, assembly GCA_049323075.1. Lineage (GTDB taxonomy): Bacteria > Pseudomonadota > Gammaproteobacteria > Pseudomonadales > Ketobacteraceae > Ch67. Next base: position 2,341 of record JBMOPR010000661.1, on the reverse strand, counting down.
GGCTTGCCGTCCCTGCCCACGGGGCTGTATCTGCGCGCCTACGCCGCCTGCCGCCTGGCCAACCACCTCTGGCCGGTGTTCAACCTGGTCATCACCAACATTGCCGGCATGCCGATGCCCCTCAACCTGGACGGTGCGCCACTGGAATCCACCGCCACCTTCGCGCCCATCTACGACGGCATGGGTCTGACCCTGGTGATAATGAGCTATCTGGACACCACCAATATCGGCATCACCACCACCGCCGATGCCCTGGAGGAACCCGAACGATTCCTGCACTGTCTGCACGACGCCCTGGATGAACTGGCCCTGGCCACCGGCGCGGAGGACACCCGCCCGGCCAGGCGCAGCGCGAAAAAAGTCGTTCGCCTGGAACCGGCTGCGACCTGACCGCCGCCACGCCCGCTTGTGACTTAAGCCCTGTCCTTTTGCGGGGACGCACCGTAATCTGCAACGCTCCGTCACACCGGATCTTTTTGCAGAGGGCTATTCATGAACGGTATTTTTTCCATCCAGAACAAAGTGGCGCTGGTCACCGGCGGCACCAGCGGCATCGGCTACATGATCGCGCAGGGGCTGGTGAAACACGGTGCCAAGGTCTATGTCGCCTCGCGCAAGGCCGACGCCTGCCAGAAAACCGCGCAGGAACTGTCGGCCTTCGGCACCTGCATCGGCATTCCTGCGGATCTTTATATCGCTCGCGCGCGGCCAGAGGATGAGCCGTTCGCCAAAGAAGTCGCCCGTACTCATATGCAAGTCCAGACCAAACCGGTTCAGAAACGGCTGGTCGAATACAGGGTTCTGCAGGTAAAAGATGACCGCGTCAGCCACCCCTAGCCCCTCCTTGATCACGCGGGACTCTCGCGCTAAGCGAGTCCCGCCAGTTCCTAGCCCAGAAATTTCACCAAATTTGATACGGCAAGGCCGTTAACCCCTCAAAATCAAGTCGCCAAACAATAATCCAAGGGCGACCTTGCCGCGACGAAACGTTACCGCAACACAACGAAGTTTTCCTCCGCAAAGCGCCGCCGTGTTGAGGCCAATTTTGAAAGTGGTGAAATCACCTCGGACGGAGGCGTTTTGCTGTTGCGCGAGACCGATCAGAAGCTGGGCCTGATCCAGGCAGTCAACCGCGCCATCCGGGATACACGGGAGCGCGGGCGGTGCCAGCATTCACAAATCGAGCTGCTGCGGCAACGTATATATGGTCTCGCCTTGGGCTATGAAGACCTCAATGATCACCAGGCATTGCGCCACGATGGTGCCATCCAAACGGCGGTGGGTGTTCTCAATCCGTTAGCCAGTCCGTCAACCTTGCATCGTCTGGAGTGATCCAGCAACAGGCTTGTTGCAAACAGGGCGGTCTTTTTGCTCATGGTTGCCTCCGTGAAAACATTTTACACAGCGGAGATCGCGCCAGATGGGCAGGCGTGCACGCAGTCGCCACATTGTACGCAGGATGAGTCGGCGATGGCGACGTCGTTGTCGAACGCCAGTGTCACGTTGAATCCGAATCCCTTGCGAGTGATGACGTTACGATCGGCGCAGGCGCGGATGCAGCGGTCGCAGTGAATGCATTTTTCCACATGCAGCTTGATGTATTCGTTTTCAATCGCGCGATAGTGGGAGTGATCTTTCTCCGGCAGGCTAAAGCGCGAGCGTATCACGCCCAGCTCACGGGCCAGTGCCTGGATTTTTGCATCGCTGTCACAGAATTCGCCGTGTTCGGCCAGTATGAATTCCATAAGTGTCCTGCGCGTGCGCAGTACGGTTTCGCTCTGGGTGCGGATTTCCATACCATCGCTTGCCCTGGTGGAGCAGGCCGACACCAGGCCGGGTCGGCCTGCAATTTCCACCACGCAGATGCGGCATACAGCCCTTGGTTCCTTTTTTGGCAGGTGGCACAGGGTGGGAACGGTGATGCCCACGCTTTTGGCCAGTTCATGGATTGTCTTGTCTTCCCGGTTTTCCACCGTAATGCCATCAATCACCAGATTGCCCATAACATCACCTCTGATTTTTCATGTTGTCCATTTCAGGCGTTGTCGCCCCAGTAACGCAGGTACGATGCGAAGTGCGTCGGCGCACCTTTGCCCAGCGCGCACAGCGATGCCTGCACCAGTGTGTCTGTCACATCGTCGATCTGTTGTCGCAGATCGTCGGTCGCGCCGTTGTCGGCCACGGTGTCGAGCAGCTGCGCGAGTACCTGGGTGCCCACCCGGCACGCCGAGCAGCGGCCACAGGATTGATCGCGGAAAAATACGGTCGCTTCTTTGGAAAACGCCAGCAGATCGTGGGATTTGCCCAGAAAGCGCACCGAGCCGGTGCCCAGCATGGCGCC
>JBMOPR010000660.1:7421-8439 GCA_049323075.1 Pseudomonadota bacterium | reverse complement strand
AGGATCGGTACTTCCAGTTTGCGCATTTCCGATTTCAGATCGGACAGGATACGCTGGTGTTCAACGATATTGCTGAACAGGTTTTCCACCATTTCTGCTGATTCCAGCTCCTGTGGCGGCAGCTGGCTGATGCTGACACCGGAAGCCTGTGCAAGATGGTGTGACAGCGAACCAGGCTCGTTCAGGTCGATATTGCCCTGCAACAAACCCTGCTGCATGCTGCTGATGGCCTGAAACACCGGCTGGCTTGCGGGAACGGGTTGCAACATTGCCTCGGGCTGGCGTACCTGGGCGGGATTTTCCTGTTCAAGCTTGCGGTGCACGCTCATCAGTTTGGTGGCAGCACTGTAGGCATTGCGCGCCCGCTCCAGCCCCTCCTTCACGGCAGAATAGGAACCAGGAATGGCACCGGCGGCCGCCCGCAACGGTGCGGCGATGGCAGGTTGCCCTGCCCCTGCGCCCGGAGCCGCAGTGGGCGCAGCGGCCGTGGCCGGTGCGGAAACCGGGGCAGGTTGCGCTGGCTGAGGCGTCGGCTGTGACGCCGCCGCCGGCTGCTGCGCCGGAACCGCTTTGGGTGCAACCGGATTGGCCGACTTGTGTTTTTTCATCGCTTCCGCCGCCAGATAGCGGGTCACGTCCACGTCTGGCAGTACGCCGAATTTCACAAATGTGCTATTGAGCGATTTGTACAGTCGCAACAGATTGTTGAGCACGATTTCCTGGAATACCTTGAAGACCAGGCGCTCCAGCGTGGATGACAGCTTGCAGCCGTGAATGGCCGCATGATACGACTGCGCGATGGCCGATGGCGCATAGGGATTCACCAGGCGCTTGCCATCGTCCTTGCCAAACGCAGCATCCAGGCGCAACTGCAGTTCTATCATGGGATCGCGCAACTGCAGTTCGGCCCGCGATACCACAACCCGCATGATCAACCAGTCTTCGAATTCGCTTTTTTCCACCAGTGAAAGTTCGGTGCCGTTGGCGCTTTGTACGTTAGCGCTGGGCGGGGCCTTGT
>JBMOPR010000660.1:0-7411 GCA_049323075.1 Pseudomonadota bacterium | reverse complement strand
ATATCCTGGGCGTCGGAAACCAGCTTGCCGATCACCAGCTCCGGCAGTTTGCTGCGGCTGCGCTTGAAGTAGGCGATGGCATCAAAATACGGATGTTGCGCAGCATCGTTCTTCTGCTTTCCCGCTTCCTTGATCAACGCTTCATCCAGCACGGTAAAATATTCCTGCAGCATTTCGTTTAAAAATGCTTTCAGGTGATCGTTGCAGGCATTCAGAATCTTGATCTTGCGCGCTTCGTCGGAAATGCGGTGGCCACTGACAAACTGATTCGCCGTATCCAGTGCGGCAGCATCGTGGCGGCGGCGTGCCGAATCCAGCATCTGGTAGCTGTTGCGTTTGTCGCCGGTAAGGGTAACGCCGATGCCGCTGTCGTTAATGTGCACGATCCTGCCGGCGATGCTGATCTGGCGTCCGTCCTGCTCCAGCAACACATCCAGTGCGGTACCGGGATCAATGCGGCGACGCTTGAGTTCGATGAACTGATCGTCGTCGCCGTAGGTGATGAACAGTCCTTCCTGATTGAAGTCCTGGATGATCCCGTTGTTGCCACCATCGTCTGCGATGACAAAAATTGCCTCAACCCCCAACCCCTGCCTGGGAAATTTGCGCTGATCCACGACACCACCCATCGTTAAACGTCAAAGTTCGACCTGTCCAAAACAAGTTTAGACAAAAACGGGAGGATTAGAGGTTATTCGAGGAAAATCAGCCAACTTCCAGGCTGGAGGTGTCCCGCGGCAGCTCGGCAACGCGCACGGTCATGCCTCGGGCCTGCAGATCCTGCCTGACCAGATCAAGGTAGTCAGTATCCGCCGGTGGCGCGACCAGACTCAGCAGCTCGCGCCCAACCCGTGTGATGATGTAGGCCGGCACATGGAGCTCCGTACGGGGCTGGGGACTGCTGACGATCAGACGGCAGTCGGCCAGCGCCAGCTGGCATTCGAAGCTGTCCACACGGGTGCTGAGCAGGGCTTTCGACAGCACCTTGCCAAACACCCCGCGCAGGATGCCCTGCTCTTCCAGCCGGTCGAACAGATCTGCGTCGAAGTGATTGGGCAGGGCCTGCAATGCACTGCGATAGATGAAATCCTCCAGCGCCCACGAGGCAATGCGGTTGAGATTTTCCGCATCCTGCAAAGTAAAAAAAGACAGGTATTCCAGCGCCTTCAGACTTGTGCTGCCGGGGGCTCGCAGCTCACGCACCAGAATGCGCGCCCACAGCTGCTGTAACGCGCCATTGGAAATCTCGCAGGCGTTGAGTTTCCAGCGATTGAACCAGCGCCGGTCCAGCGCACCGGTGTCGACGTCATCGACGTCCAGGCTGAGAATGATGCGCTCGGTAAGCAAATAGAGTTTCTGCAGCCGCAGCAGGCGTTCCAGCTGGTCGTATCGCGCAATTTCCAGCGCGTTTTCCAGCATTTTGGGCAGATCCGGCAGCACCTCGCTCTGAACTTCCTGCTGCTCGGCCGCCTCGATGATGGAGGAGAATTTCACTTCGCGGATATCACGGATCTCCGCTGACTTGATGATTTTGCCACCGGCATCCAGGCTGGCGTGACCCCGTCTCAGTTCATGCAGCTGCCGCTCGATGCCCAGCAGATTGGCCAGCTCCTTGCGTCGCACTTCACCCAGGTTCTGACCCGCCCGCTGTACCCGGTCAGGGGACGTCAGGCCAAACATCTCCCGTGGCGTCAGATGGACCCACAGCTTTCTCAACAACTGGATTCTGAGTGCCGGATTAGTCACTCCGCCCCCTCGGCAGGTTGTTTTGCTAAAAACCACCCAAATGGCCAACGCAATGAAGAGTATAGCGTTTGCCGGCAATTGTGCAGGTCAGTCGCCGGTGAACACCGGGGCACGCTTCTCCAGAAAGGCATTTACGGCTTCCGCATGATCCTTGGTGAAATGGGCAATGGACTGCAGGCCGGCAGACAATTCCAGCAGGCTGGCCAGGGACTGGCGTTCGCTCTCTTTCAGCAATTGTTTGGTCATGCGGATGGCGGTGGCCGGATTGCGGGCAATGCGACGGGCCAGCTCCAGCGCTTCCGGCAGCAGTTGCTCCGCGCTGACCACACGATTCACCAGCCCCCATTCCAGGGCAGTTTTGGCATCGATGGCGTCGCCGGTGAAGCTCATCTCCGCCGCCCGCGCCCGACCCACAGCCCGGGGCAGGAACCAGGCGCCGCCGTCACCGGGAATCAGGCCCAGCTTGATGAAGCTCTCCGCAAAGGTGGCCTGTTCCGAGGCAATGCGCATGTCGCACATCAGACTCATGTCGCAGCCGGCACCGTAGGCCGCTCCGTTGACTGCCGCGATGGCGGGCACCCGCAGATCCGCCAGCGCCAGGGGAATGCGCTGGATAAAGCGCTGGTAGTTGGTACGGATCTGGGCCGGCGTGCCACCGAAGATGTTGGTTTTCGCCTGCATGTCCTTGACGTTGCCGCCGGCGCAAAAAGCAGGGCCGGCGCCGGTGAGAACCACCACCTTGATGTTGTCCTCGCTATTGACCTTCTGCACCGCGCGTTCGATGCCGTCGATCATGTCCTCATCGATGGCGTTGCGCAGGTCCGGACGGTTCAGGGTGATCAGCGCGATGTCGTCAGCGGCAAGCTGGAATTTCAGGGACGGATTCATGGCGTCTCCATGGTTACGCGTAGGATTGGCAGCCGGTCGGCAAACGACCGCTGCCTCATCAGGATTTTGATCGCAGGATCAGCACCAGGCGGCAAACGGCCTCGCTGGGCGTGCTGCCCCAGGCGCTGGCCACCAGATTCGACGCCAGCCAGCTCTCCGCCAGGTATTGCACATTGATGCGGTAGGTTTCCAGCAGGTCTGCCAGCAGTGCCTTGTCCTGATGGAAGTGAAACCTGCCTTCCCCATAACCCTGCTCGAATGCCTGACGGGACGCGGCCTGACCGGTGACGGAGCAGGCATGGCAATACATTTGGTAGTCCAGTTCCTCGCCGGCCAGATCGGCATGCGTGCGTTCGGCTGTCTTCATCGTTGATTCCAGGGTTTGTCGTTGGAAAGTCAGGGATTCTGTGGATTGCCACCGGCCCCGTCAAGAGCAGGTGGCGCTCGGCAGCGGTCAAACCGGCTCAGGTGATAACCGAGGGTTCGATCGCACCCGTCAGGGCCTGAATGCGGCTGACCTGATGGGCGAACTGCCCCAGGCGCCGGTTGTGTTCAATGGAATCCAGCGCCAGCTTGTCGCGCCGCTGCTCCAGTTGCTCCAGATACACCCGCAAGGTGGCACTGCCGGTACCCGTGCCCGACAGCCGGTAGATGATGCGGGAACCGTTATCGAACAGCAGGCGCACGCCCTGATTGCGGGAAACACTGCCATCGACCGGATCTTCGTAAGTGAAGGAATCCACCGTGGCAATGCTGGCAGAATCGCAGGGGGTGCCGCGCAGGGAACTGGCTTGCGCCAACAATCCCTGCAGCACCGCGTCGGCCGCGGCGGCATCCAGCCCTTCATAGTCATGACGGCAATAATGGCTGCGGCCAAACGCATGCCAGTGCCGCAGCAGCAGCTCTTCTACCGGCAAACCGGTTTCCACCAGAATGCTCAGCCAGCACAGCACCGCCCAGACACCATCTTTTTCCCGCACATGGTCGCCACTGGTACCAAAGCTTTCCTCACCGCACAGGCGCACTTTGCCGGCGTCCAGCAGGTTGCCAAAGAACTTCCAGCCAGTAGGCGTTTCGTAACAGGGCACTTTCAGGTGCTTCGCCACCCGGTCGATGGCGGTGCTGGTGGGCATGGAACGGGCCACACCCGCCAGACCGGAGCGGAACTGGGGAATGCAGCGATGGTGCTCAGCGATCAGGGCCAGGCTGTCGCTGGGGCTCACGAAAATGTTGCGGCCCATGATCATGTTGCGGTCGCCATCACCGTCCGAGGCGGCGCCCAGGTCCGGCGCACCGTCGGCCATCATGGCATCCCACAGCTCGTGGGCATGGACGCGGTTGGGATCGGGGTGGCCGGCACCGAAATCCGGCAGCGGCTGCACGTTACGCAGCAGGTGGGCCGGCAGATCCAGCATGTCGTGGAAAATACGGCGGGCGTAGGGCCCGGTCACGGCGTGCATGGCGTCGAAGGTCAGGCTCACCTTGCCCTGGCGGATGGCCCGCTGCAGCCGGTCAAAATCAAACAGCCGGGTCATCAGCCCGGCGTAATCATCCACGCTGTCCAGCACCCGGATCAGGGTGTTGCCATGGCGGTATTCGCGACCGGCTTTCAGTTCCAGTGGCGGCAACGGCAGGCGCCTGTACTGGCTGATGGACAGGGTTTCCTGGTACATGCGCTCGGTCAGGGATTCCGGCGCCGGGCTGCCGCTGGCATTGTTGAACTTGATGCCGAAATCCTCGTCCGGCCCGCCGGGGTTGTGGCTGGCCGACAGCACGATGCCGCCATCCGCCTGGTACTGCCGGATCAGGTTCGACACTGCCGGCGTCGACAGGATGCCCTCCTCGCCTACCAGCACCTCGCCCACCCCATTGGCCACCAGGATTTCCAGAATGATCTGGATCGCCTCCCGGTTGTAGTAGCGGCCGTCCCCGCCCAGCACCAGGCGCTGGCGCTGTGACTCGGGCAGGGCATTGACGATGGACTGGACGAAATTCTCCAGATAATGCGGCTGCTGGAACACACGCACCTTCTTGCGCAGGCCGGAGGTGCCGGGCTTCTGATCCTTGAAGGGCTGGGTACTGACTGTGCGAATGGTGTCCAAGGGTGACTCCCTGTATGCTGGTGGGCTTTGCCAAAAAAGCCCGTCTCACGGAGATGCCGGTTTGCTATAGTTACCGGTACTGAATCCGATAATCGTAAAATAATTAAGCGTTTACTGCATTAGTGTTTTGCTTGTATCCAATTTGCTCTCAAGGAATCCCGCTCTTCATGACACCCAAGATCGATTGCGTTACGGTTTCCCCGGAAGCCTCCCTGGAGCTGCTGTCCCCCTCTGAAGTCGACCAGCTCGTCCGGCAGACCGACCCCACGCTGTTCCGCACCTTCCGCCGCTGTGCCCTGGCGGTGCTGAATACCGGCAACGTGAATGACAACACCGCCGAGATCCTGGAAGAGTTCAAGGATTTCGACATCCGCTTCATCCGCCAGGCCCGGGGCATCAAACTGCAGCTGCGCCACGCCCCCGCCAGTGCCTTCGTCGATGGCCGCATGATCCGCGGTATTCGCGAACAGCTTTTTTCAGTGCTGCGGGACGTCATTTATGTCACCAACGAAATCCGCAACTCGCACCGTTTCAACCTGAATACCCGCAATGGCATCACCGATGCAGTATTCCACGTGCTGCGCAATGCCAACGTCCTGCACAAAGGTGAAACCAATCCTCTCATCGTCTGCTGGGGTGGCCACTCCATCAGCCGCGACGAATACGACTTCACCAAAAAAGTGGGCTATGAACTGGGCCTGCGCGACATGAACATCATCACCGGCTGCGGCCCCGGCGCCATGAAAGGCCCCATGAAAGGTGCCACCATCGGCCATTCCAAGCAGCACATCGTCAACCGGCGCTATATCGGCATCACCGAGCCCGGCATCATCGCGGCAGAGTCGCCCAACCCCATCGTCAACGAACTGGTGATCATGCCGGATATCGAAAAACGCCTGGAAGCCTTCGTGCGCACGGCTCATGGCGTGATCGTGTTCCCCGGCGGCGTCGGCACGGCGGAGGAAATCCTCTACATCCTGGGATTGTTGCTGCACCCTTCCAACACCCGCATGCCCTTCCCGCTGATTTTCACCGCCGCCGAATCCAGCGCCAGCTATTTCGACACGATCAATGAATTCATCCAGCAGACCCTGGGCGAGCAGGCCCGCGCCCGTTACGAGATTATCATCGGCGACGCAGCGCAGGTGGCACGCTCCATCAAATCCGGCTCCGACGAGGTTTTCCAGTTCCGCCGCAAGCACAAGGATGCGTTCTACTTCAACTGGAAACTGAACGTACCGAAGGAGCTGCAATCACCCTTCGAGCCCAACCACGACACCATGCGCAAACTGAACCTGCACAAGGACCAGCCGGTGCACCAGCTGGCGGCGAATCTGCGCCGCGCGTTTTCCGGCATCGTAGCCGGCAACGTGAAGGAGCACGGCATCAAACTGATTCGCGAGAAAGGCCCGTTCGAACTGGAAGGCGATCCGGAAATCATGGAGCCGCTGGACAAACTGCTGCGTACCTTCGTCGAGCAGAACCGGATGAAAATCGGCGAAGGGACCTACAAGCCCTGCTATCGGGTGGTGCGCTGAGTGAAATCCGTTTCACCTGCTACCCTGGGTACCACCGGCGACGCGAATGAGATCGCGCGTTTCAATGCGCTGGCCGCGACGTGGTGGAACCCGTCCGGCCCGATGTGGCCGTTGCACAAGATGAACGAATTCCGGGTGCAGGTCATTCTGGACGTGCTGCATGTACAAGGATTGATTGACCGGCACCAGCCGCAACCCTTGCAAGGCCTGCAGGTGCTGGATATCGGTTGCGGGGGCGGCATTCTGTCGGAAGCGCTGGCGCGGCTGGGAGCGCGGGTCACCGGCATCGATCTGGCGGAACGCAATATCCGCATCGCGCAGCAACACGCAGCCAGTTCCGGGCTGAATATTGAATACCGCGTCCAGGATGTCACCCAGCTGCGGGAAAGTTTCGACCTGATTTTCAACATGGAAGTGGTGGAGCATGTGGGCGACCTGCCCACGTTCATGCAGGCCTGTCAGGCCCAACTGAAACCCGGCGGCATCACCATTGCATCCACGATCAATCGCACGTTACTGAGTTATCTGATTGCTATCCTCGGCGCGGAATATGTGCTGAAACTGCTGCCGAAAGGCACTCACCGGTGGCGCAAGTTCGTGACACCGCAGGAACTGGAAACATTGCTGAATGCCGGCGGCGTCGACTGTTTCTGGCGCGCCGGAATCCGCGTGAACCCCTGGCGACGCAGCTTCGCGCTGCAACCGTCGATGGCGGTGAATTATATGCTGGCAGGAAAGAAGCAGGCCTGGCTGGCAGTTTGATCCGGCTGGCCACTCAGTTCGGCGGGCGCGGAATCGTATCCCGGTAGCCGTGAAATGTCGCGTAACCAATCAGCGGCAGCACCAGAATCAAACCCAGATAGAAAGTCGCAAATCCCAGCGTCACCAGCAGCACGATCAGAAAACCCCAGAAAATCGCCACGCCACTATTGTTCATCACCGCGCGCAGACTGGTGAGCGCCGCCGTGATCGCATCCACATTGCGATCCACCATCATCGGCAGTGAAAACGCGCTGATCCCGAACACGAGGCCCGCGAAAAACGCGCCCGCTCCGGTGCCAATGGCAAAGAACGTCAGCAGCTCCTCCAGCGCAGGGTCAGGATCGTCCGGATAAAAAATCGTAATGATGGTGGCTG
>JBMOPR010000659.1:0-8447 GCA_049323075.1 Pseudomonadota bacterium | reverse complement strand
TGCGGCTCAGATCAAACCATTCTGCCAGCTGAAAGCCCAGCGGCACGCGGGCATAGGTGTAGGTGCCGCCCAGGATCAGCACCAGCGAGTGCAGGCAGATGCCGATGTACAGCAGCGTGGTCAGCGGAAAACGTCGCAGCGTAAACCACATCAGTGGCAATGCCACCAGAACCGGAAACACCTCCAGCAGCCAGGTGGCAAAATCATAGGGATCGATGCCGGAGACGACCAGGGCTGCAATCAGAATGGCCGAGACAATAGCGAGCGTGCGTGCGGGTGCGGGATTCATGGGCCGGGCCTTTTTTGCCAATGCAACTGTCGCATAGTAGCACCGACCACGCTCGCCGCCTGAAGGGGCGGGGCGACGCCATGCTTTAGATCAAAAAAATGCGGGAGTCAGTTCGCTACCACACCCGGCCCATCCGCCGGATAGCGCAGAAAAACGGGCGAGGCCTCCAGCGCGATGGACAGTTTTTGCAGGGCGGGAAATGGCGTGGCATCGACACTGGAGGCCAGCATGGACTGGGTGAACTGCCAGGCCACCGCCGCAGTGATGGAGGTCTGGTTCAGACTGCCATCGAACAGCGAGGTCTGGCGCTTCACTTCCTGCTCCAGTCCAGCATAGGCCGCCAGCAATTGGCCCTGCACACGCTCAAGCCAGGGAGCGTGCTGTTTTTCCAGCGGGCGCAGGTTGCGCTCGTACACGATCTGCACACTTTTCTCGCAGGCAGCCAGCGCCAGGCCAATCGCGCGCAGGGCGTGCTGCAGTTCCGGCAGGGTCTGCGGCAACAGCACATCGCGACAGGCCGGCAGTGCAGCGGCATATTGCAACATCAGGCTGGAATCCATCAGCACCTCGCCGTCATCGCACACCAGCGAAGGCGCTTTCACCACCGGATTGATGCGCTGGAATTGCTCGAAGGTGCTGAACACCGATACGGCTTCATGCCGGAACGGGATGCCCATGCAGTCCAGGGTGATGGCAACGCGGCGGACATAGGGTGAATCCAGCATTCCGATCAGGCGCATGGGACGCTCCTTTCAGGGTTGTTCCGGGTCGGACGGCGGTCGCGAACGTTCCCGCCAGTGGGTCCACTCGAAACCGGACACCACAAACAGCGAAAGCGCAAACGGCAGCAGCAGGTAAAAACAGCGGAATACGATCAGCGCCGCCAGCACATCCACGGTGGGAATCTCCGGCAGCGCGGCGATGAACGTCACTTCCAGCACCCCCAGGCCACCGGGCGCATGGGACAGCAGTGCCAGGCTGAAGGACGCAAGGAACACACCCAGCACCACCATATAGCCCGGATGATTGGCCTCGGGCAGCGAGAAGTAGATGATGGCCGCCGCGCACAGTAATTCCAGCGGGCCGGCCAGCAGTTGCCGGGCAACAATACCGAGCCGCGGGTATTCCACATGGAACTTGCCCCAGGTCCAGGGCTTGAAGTGACGCCAGGAACCGAGCACATACAGGGTGACCAGGAGCAGCAGGAAGGAGCCGGCGAGGACCGATAACCAGGGATTCAGGGGCGTGATGCGGTCGATCAGATGGGGTTCGGCAATCAGGACCACGCCACCCGCCAGCACGGTGCCCAGGGCAAAGGTGAAGGCGCAGAACACGATGACAATGCCAATTTCCTGCGGCGACAACCCCTTGCTGCTGTAGGCACGGTAGCGCACCAGCGCGCCGGAGAACACGCTGGCGCCAATGTTGTGCGCAAGGGCATAGGTGGTGAAGGAACAGAGGGCAATGAACCACCAGGACACACGCTTGCCCAGATGCGCCAGAGCGATGCGGTCATACCAGGCCAGAGCGCCATAGGCCCCCAGGGTCGCGCCCATGGCCAGCAGCCAGTTGTCGAGGGGGATCGCGCGCAGGCTGCCCGCCAGCTCGTCCAGCGAGATTTTGTGCACCTGTTTGTAGAGCAGGAAGCAGGAAACGACGACGGCGGCAATGCCAATGAAGCTCCAGGCGATGTCGCTCTTTTTGGCCATGAAAGAATCCTTACAGCGCTGGCAGGGGCATCCTGCCGACAGGCCCGGCGCAATGCGCCCAGGGACACCTGATGGATAACGGCACGTAGTATCCCTGACGTCATGGCTTTGCACAATGGGGCGCCCGTCTCAGTCAGCGCCGGCGGACTCCATGCCCCGGAACAGGCTGCAGCGCTCGAACACCGGCAGGCTGGGCGCCACTGCCTTGTGCTGGCAGTACTTGGCCACCAGTTTGGCCAGCCCCTTGATGTCACGGCCGGTAGCATCGGGAAAACGCCGGGCCAGCACATCCGGCATTTCCGGCGTCACCGCCAGTCCGAACTGCTCCATCATCACCTGCCAGATGCGGATGCGGTCTGCCAGCTGCGGCGGATGGTAGCGGATCAGGGCGATGCAGCGCGACACGATGGCCTCGTCGATATCGTTCACCCGGTTGGTGGTGAGAAACAGCAGCCCGTTGAAATATTCCAGCACCCGCAGGAACACGCCCACCACCGCGTTGGCGGCCATGTTGTCGTCGCGGCGACGGATGTAAACATCGGCCTCGTCGATCAGCATCACCGCGCCCCAGCGCTGGGCCCGGGTCAGGGTGTCCTTCAGGGCCTGCTCCATCTGCGTCACATTCAGGCCCAGCTGGCCGGAATGCACGCGGTACAGCGGGCGCTGGATGATTTCCGCATACACCTCCGCCGTCAGCGTTTTGCCCACGCCGGCGGGCCCTGCGCACAGTACCGTGGTGCCACCGGATTTGCCGGCCACGATGTCGTCCATCAGCACATCCATCTCGGCGGTGAGAATGTCGATCAGGTCGGTCTGCTCCGCCGGCAGGATCAGTTTCTGCTTCAGGTCCGGCTGGTAGGCATAGGGTTGCAGGTCGTCCACGTGCACCCAGACGTGGTGATGCAGCTCCAGATGAAACAGCAGGATGTAGCCGTGCACCGGCATTTCCGAGAACAGCCCGCGGGGAATGTCAGCCTTCACGTTGGCCACGGCGCGCTCCACCTGGTCGCTGTAATTCGCACTGCGTCCCGCCTTGCGCAGGTATTTGCCGAGGATGTCACCACCGGCATCCAGGGTGAGATCGCGGTCTTTCAGAATGTCTTCGTCATTCACCAGCCGGGCCCAGCCGCCGCCGGATGACAAGACCACCTTTTCCTTGCGGGACCAGTCGGTGGTGCGATGGCTGGCGGTGGGATCTTCCGCGAAGATGGCGGTGCCGCGCCCGGAGAACTGGTGGCCGTAACGGGCACGCCAGTCGAAATAGCGGGCCGATGACTGCTCGTAGTGTTCCATCAGCGCCGGGGTTTCCTTCAACAGGCCCTTGCTGGCGAACAGTTCTGCCAGGGTTTTTTCGGCAATGTCGCGCTCCAGAATGGTCAGCGTCTGCGTGATCACCTTGCCCATGGCATTGGCCTTGAGCTCCAGCAGCACGCGGCCGGATTCTTCTTCACCCGGCGGCGTGAAGTCGATGCGCGTCACCAGATAGGGCAGCGGCTTGCCCGCCAGATTGGCCTTGAACAGCCAGCCCCGCAGCGCACCATTCAGCAGGAACGCCGCGATGGCGGGCACCAGTTTTTCCAGCTGGCCTTTGGCAAATCGCTCGCCGCCGTCGTTCATGGCCTGCTGCAACGTGGCCACCTGGGCAGCACGGCCCTGCATGTGTGGCCCGGCGTTTTCATACAGGTTGCGCAGAAAACCCAGCTGGTGGCCGGACAACTGGTGGAACGGCACCTCGGCGCGGTTGCCGAATTTCAGCTGTTCCGACAGCACGGCGAGATCCGGAAACTCCCGTACCAGCGCTTCCACGTGGATTCGTTCGATCTGTAATTTCATGGCGATCATCCCGGCGATCAGATAAGGTTGAAATAGCAAGGGATGTGCCGGGGCGGAGGCCGCTGATTTGGCTGATGTTCCGGGGAAGATTGCGCGCATCCGCTGTCGGGTAGGTGACAGCGGATGGCGGGGAGCTGTGCTGTTTGCGACAGGTACGTTTTCGTGACCATCATTCGCGGGCAACAGGGAATTCCATCCGCGCAGGCCAGATCCCGCGCGGAATTCCGTTTCCACTGCCGTTGTGCCTGCCGCGCGAATTTAGGGTTTTACGGCCTCCACGTCGGCCGCCATGTCCTGCAGAATCCACTGCGCCGCCAGCCGTCCCGTCTGAGCCGCGCCATTCATGAAACCGTAGAATTCGTCGCTGGTGTGCTCGCCGGCAAATACCAGCCGGCCCACGTGCACGTCATTGGCTTCGTCCGGATCGTCGGCTTCCACATACATCCACTCGGATGCAAAGCCGGTGTACTGGCCCGGTTTGAAGTTGGTGTAACCGCCGAGGATGCCGGACGTGCGATGCCAGGCGGTGCGCACGTAGCGGCCGTTGGCGCTGTCTGCCAGACCCGGCAGCAGCGCATCATATTCCTGCACGAGTTGGCCGCCCTGCTGTTCTGCCGTGCCGTCGGCAGTGGCCGCGACCTCATCACCGCCCAGGAAAAAAGTGAGAGCGCCATTGCTGCGGCTGGAAAGCTCCCGCAGACTGGAATCCCACAGCAGCGACACCGACTGATCGTTCCAGCATTCATTGCGGAAACCCTGCTCCGTGCGCCATACCCGCTGTTCCATACCCGCCACGATCTTTTCATTGCGGCCCAGATCCGCTTCGCGGATGAACTTCTGCAGACTTTCCGGCAATTCCACCTGCAGGTCCACCTTGCGCAGCGCAGTGAACGGCAGCGCCAGCACCACGTAATCGGCTTTCACCTGCTGATGGCCATTGAACGTCAGGCTGTATCCATTTGCGGTTTGCGTGATGGCCGTCAGCGCCATGCCGGTGCGCACCTGAGGCTTCAACACGCCGTGCAATGCCTTGATGACACTTTCAGAACCGCCGTCGATCACCCAGGCTTCATCGCTGGTGCTGATCAGCTCCACATGCTCGCCATCCACCACCGGCAACACATACAGCAATTGCAGGGAGGAGGAATCCTGCGGCTCCACCCCGTATTCCACCCGCACCAGCGCTTCCATCAGCGCCCGCAGGTCCGGATCGGTGGGGAGTTTGTCGCTGTGCTGGTCCAGATAATCGGCCAACGACAGTTGGTCGAACTGCGGGCCGTAAGTGTCCCAGTCCGCGTCCAGCAATTCAGAATCCGCCATTACCTGCGCGGCGAACGGTGCCAGGGCCACTGCGATGTCAGCTTCACTGCGGCGCGTACCCGCGAAGAAATAACCCACCATATCGAGTTCGCCCTTGTCCTTGCGCGGCAGCAGCGGCACGCCGAACGCATCCAGAATGGCGCGCAGATCGGCGTGATCCGTATTCACCAGTTCCGCGCCCAGATCAGTGACAACGCCTTCGCTCACCGCGCTGCGCACGCTGCGGATTCGTCCGCCCACCCGCTGACGCGCTTCGAACACCTGCGCACGCACGCCGGCCAGACCCAGCTGATAGGCCGCATTCAAACCCGCCAGCCCACCGCCCACCACCACCACGTCACGCTTGCCGCGGGAACAGGCAGGCAAGGCACCCAATGTGGTGAGCGCGACACCGCCCACTGCGGAATTGCGCAGAAAGCGCCGGCGGCTGGCAGACTGCAATGGCATGGACTTGCCCTGCGCCAGCAGATTGATGCGGCGGGCCTGTTGCAGCAGGCGAATCCAGCGACGATAGGCCGGGGAATGGGACATGAACGGCTCCTTGCTTGAAATTGGTTGAGCAGACGGTTCCGGTGCTGTACAGGGGGAATTTCGGTAGCAGTATGGCTGGAGTCTGCATAGCGGCGAAAATTGGCGGTGGGATGCTATCACGCCAGACAGACAAAAAAAGGGAACTCCGCGCACAAGCCGGAGTGAGTATTACCAATGGCAGGAAGTGGTTAATCTGAAAGAAAGATGGGGTGCGCGCCTCAATACTCCGCCGACTCCATCCTCTGCGTATGCGCGAGCTGCAGTTCCCGCAACATCGAACTTTTCTTCGCCTGATGCGACTGCATGCGACACAGAATATCGTCCAGCACCCGCACCGCGCTCAGCATGTGCGGGCCCTTGTTGAGCATCACGCACTCGGCACGATGCCCCATGGCAGCATCGGTGATTTCCGCCCGTGACGGCAAGCCTTCCCGCGCCAGCGTCTCCAGCACCTGGGTGGCCCAGATCACTGGCACATGGGCGGCTTCGCAGATCCAGAGAATTTCCTCCTGCACTTCTGCCAGCCGCTCGAAACCGCATTCCACTGCCAGATCGCCGCGCGCAATCATTACGCCGCAGGTGGGCCAGCGCATGGCGGTCAGCAGCATGTCCGGCAAATTTTCAAATCCGCGCCGGGTTTCGATTTTCAGCACAACGGCAGGGCGCCGGCTGCTCTGCTGTTCCAACTGGTGCAGCAGCGCCGCCACATCGTGGGCGTGATTGGCGAACGACAGCTGCACCAGATCCGCATGCTGCGCCACGAACGCCAGATCGGCGCAGTCCTTGGCTGTTAGCGCAGGAAGGTCAAGATCGCTGTCCGGCAGGTTGATACCTTTGTCCGCGCGCAAACGTGCACCGCCCGGGCGGGTGCGGGTGATGCGCACCAGCACGCGCTCCGCTTCCACCATTTCAATCAGGCCGCCAATCTTGCCGTCATCAAACACAATGGTCTCGCCGGCCTGCACACGATTGAATACGGCGGGCAACGAGCAGCCGATAGTCGCCGGCGTCAGCACATTGCCGGCCGAATCCAGGATGGCAGCTCGCCCCGGATTCTGATTACGGGTAAGGATCAGCAGATCACCGGCCGCCAGCTCCAGGTGATTTTCCCGGGCCGGCAGATCCGGTATCCGCACGACGCGGGCATCCGCTGGCACAGCAGGGTCCGGAGCAGCAACGGAAACATGTCGCAGCGCAATGCCGGGAATCAGATACGTGGTTTTTTCCAGCGTCGCCCAGCAGCCCGTCGCCGTGACATCCACCACCTGCCACTGGCGGCGGGCAGCGCGCGCATCCTGCAGCCGGATGCCGTCGCCGGTGCGCAGGCGTGCCAGCCAGTGCGCGGGCAATGCGATCGTCGCATCGGCGGGTGCAGGCGGTGAACCGGGGGACTCAATTTGCGTCAACCACACCCGCGCCGGGCGTGTCACCCGGCCATACAGATCCCGTTCGGGACGGATGCGCAGCACACGCGGACCTGGCTCCAGCGGCCCGGTGCGCAGCTTCGGCCCCGCCAAGTCCATTGCCACGCGGCAGGACAATCCCAGCGTGGCCTCGGCCCGCCGCAGGTTGTCGATCATGGCCGCCCACGCGGTCGCATCATCGTGGGCGCAGTTGATGCGCATGACATTCATGCCCTGCTTCAGCAGATCGTGCACCAGGCTGTATTCGCTGGCGGCTTCACTGGGCATCGTCACCATGATGCGCACCGATCGCCCCCCCGGCGCCGGGCCCAGCAGATTATCCGTATGGCGCGCCAGCATCTGGTGGCCCATGGCAAAATCCAGCGGCGAAGCCGGTTCTTCCTCCACGACCGCCTGCTGCGCCAGACGCCGCAATACCTGCAGCACCGCATCGACGGTTGGCAACACGCAGGATTCCGCTCGCCCCAGCGACGACAATCCCAGCGCCGCCAGCTGCAATTGCAGTGGTCGCAAATCCTGCCGGCGCAGGGCCAGATAATGCAGCAGGTTGCGCGCACTTTCGTGCCAGTCGCCATGCACCGGTTGCAACAACGCATCAGGCACCGATTCAGGCGACACCAGTTCCGCCCGCAAGGCAGCGAGGGCGTCAAGGACGGATTGCAAGGTGGAATCAGCGGAAGAGGACACGGCGTTGTACTCCTGTGCGTTCAGCGCGTCCGGCAGGCTCGCCAGGCGCAAACGCAGAATACTGGTGATGGCAGACCTGACATCGTAATACGACGCCGTGAAACTTGTGTGTCACCGGCGGACAAGGCGCGTTTGCTCAGCGCGAAGGAACATGACTGGTGGTGACATCGGCGATCAGCTTGCCGTCCTCCGTTGTCACCGTGGTGCGCACGATACTGACCGAACGCCCCTTCTTCACGTACACGGCTTTGGCGATGAAGGTACCGCTCTTGCTGTTACCCGCCAGATTGGCATTCAGGTTGATCGCCAGCGGAAAGCCCTGCATGTTTTCCTCGGCCTTTACGCCCGCCAGTACCAGCGCGGTAGCGGTCACATCGGCAAACCAGAGCGTGGCGCCGGCATGCACAGTGCCAAACGGATTGAGAATGCCCGGCTGCACCGGCATGACCGAGGTCACGGCATCCGGAGTTTGTTCAGTAATTGTGAATTCGATCTGGCCACTGATTTTCATGAGCCTAGCCCTGATATGAAAGTCCCGAGAGAGCAGTCCCGAAAGAAAAGTCCTGCACCAACAAGGAACAGAGTATACCTTACGGATCTGCCATCATCGCCGCGTACACACCCTTGAACAGCACAGCGTCCTGCTCCCCTTCG
>JBMOPR010000658.1:0-8453 GCA_049323075.1 Pseudomonadota bacterium | reverse complement strand
GGACAGATTTCGCCGATTCCTTCACACAGACTGCGCCGCCGCATACGCCGATGCCCAGGCCCACTGGAAATTGAATCCGCCCAGCCAGCCCGTCACATCCACCACTTCGCCGATAAAGAACAATCCAGGCCGGGTTTTGCTTTCCATCGTTTTCGACGACAGAAAATCCGTATCCACACCACCCAGCGTTACTTCCGCGGTGCGATAACCTTCCGTGCCAGCCGGTTTCAGCACCCACCGCTGCAATTGTTCCGCAATGCCTTCCAGTTGCCGGTTGCTGAAATCCGCCAGCGGCTTTTCGGCAGCATCTGCCCACCATAACGCTTCCAGTTCCAGCACCAGTTTGCGCGGCAGTTTGTCCGCCAGCAGATTGCGCAGCAGACCTTTACCACCGGCTTTTTTTGCATTCAGCAGAAAGGTTGAAACATCCTCCCCCGGCAACAGGTCGACGTTGACCGTTTCCCCTTCCAGCCAGTACGACGACAACTGCAGCACCGCCGGGCCACTCAGGCCGCGGTGCGTAAACAGGATATTTTCGCGGAAAGAATTGCGTTCGTTGCTGAGCACCACGTCCACCGACAGGCCACTCAACCGGTTCGACAGTTCCTTAAAGGAATCGGTGAAGGTAAACGGCACCAGCCCTGCCCGCGTCGGCAGCAGGTTCATGCCAAATTGCTGTGCGACCTCGTAGCCAAACCCGGTCACCCCCATCGACGGAATTGACAGGCCGCCGCTGGCGATGATCAGCGTATCGGTTTCCACCGATCCCTGATTCGTGTGCAGCATGAAATGCTGGTTGTGTTCCACCGCCTGGATATCGCATTGGGTGCGGATGGTTACCCCTGCGCCGGTGCACTCCGCCAGCAGCATGTCCAGAATGTCCTGTGCACTGTTGTCGCAGAACAGCTGGCCGAGCTTTTTCTCGTGGTAGGGAATGCCGTACTGGGCCACCAGACCGATGAAATCCCACTGGGTGTAGCGCGACAGCGCGGATTTGCAGAAATGGGGGTTGGCCGACAGGTAGCAGGATGGCTCCACATACAGGTTGGTGAAGTTGCAGCGGCCGCCGCCAGACATCAGAATCTTCTTGCCCACCTTGGAGGTACGCTCCAGTACCACCACTTTTCTGCCGCGCCGGGCGGCCTGCGCGGCACACATCAAACCGGCCGCACCACCGCCCACGATTACCACGTCAAAACCTGTCACAGATAAAAACCCTTCAAAATCAGAATATTTCGCCCAGTTCCGCGCCACAGCATCCGCCGCCGGGCCGCGGCATTCTAGCATGTACCCCACTACCGCCGGCGCCCATTGGCTGCGACGCCACCCACACAGGCAGCGGAGCAAATTACAATTCTGACAATCCAATTAAGATACGCGCATTAAAGTCCATGTCTGGGAGTCCACCATGCGTACCCTGCTCTCGTTGTTACTGGCCCTGATCCTGTTTACTCCGCTGGCCGCGCCAGCCAAGGCACGCCAGATTGGCGGCATCGATCTGGCGGATTCCATCCAGGTCGGAAAGCAGCAACTGGTGCTGAACGGCGCCGGTGTGCGCAACAAGTTCTTCATGGATGTTTACGTGGCGGGCCTCTACCTGTCCCACGCCAGCCACGACGCCGCCACCATTGTCGCGGCGGATGAAGTGCAGTCGGTACGACTGGTCATCACATCGTCCCAGATCACGCGTCAGCGGCTGCTGGAAGCCATCGATGAAGGCATTCACAAATCCGCTGGCAAGGACTACCCGCGCTACCAGCCGCGCATGCAGGAGCTGTGGGATGCGATCACCTTCGAGGTGAAACCGGGGGATATCTTCGCCTTCACCTACATCCCGGGCGAGGGCACCCATGTGAGCATGAACGGCAAGGAACTGCGGGTGCTGCCGGAATTCGATTTCAAGAAAGTGTTGTTCGGCATCTGGCTGGGACCTGATCCCATCCAGGCGTCACTGAAGCGGGACATGCTGGACGAGTAAGCGTACGGCAAGCAGTTTTCATGGCCCCACTGGACGCGGGGAGCCGGGAAAAAAATGGCCGCATCACTGCGGCCATTACTGTTGGAGCCAATCGCGCCGGTCAACCCGGGCGGTTCAGGCCGGTTGTTCCGGCTGGTCCTTCTGCATCTGGAACTTGCTCAGCAGGGGATTGGCATACATTTCCAGAATCAGGTTCTGCACCCGTTTGGGATAACTGGAAATACGGGCGGAAAACTCGCTGGCCTTGCGCGCCAGTTCCTGGGTGTCGATGTTCACCAGCATCTGCGCAGCAGCATCCTGCAGGCTGGATACCGCTTCCCGCACTTTTTGCAGCTGCTCATATGCCAGCAGATTCGAGGGAAACAGGCGGTAACCTGCCACAATGGCCTGATCGATCGCGGCGGCCACCTCGTCTGCCGAGTGATACTCACCCTGTAGCGGCGCGCCAAACTGGATATGCACGCGGCCTTTCGGCAGCGCAATACCACGCAGGATGCTTTCCACATCCTCGCCTTCACGCTTGACGTAAGAGGCGTCTTCCCGCGCCTGCATCTCGGTGGCTTTCAGCACGTCGCACGGATCGTACTCGTACGAAATGGCCACCGGCACGATGTTCAGTTTGCGCATGGAGTCGGCGAAGGGAATGTGCTGCTTCTTGTTGTGGATGTGCAGCATCTTGATGATCGCGGGATCGGTGCGATCGCAACCATCCTTGGCGCGGCCTTCACGCTGGGCGATCCAGATGGAATTGCCTTCCGCACGCGAATGGCTGATATAGCCGCTCAGTTCGGTCAGCGCCGCCAGCTTGGCCTTGAGACCCGGTACCGAGCGCTTGACGATGAAACTCTTGTTCAGCCGCAGCAGATCCGACATTAACGGATTACTCAGCAGGTTATCGCCGATGGCGATTTCGGCCGAATGTCGTTTGGACTGCATCAGCACATAGTTCAGCAGCGCCGAATCCAGGGTAATGTCGCGGTGATTGCTGATGAAGACGTAAGATTCTTCCGGGTCCAGATTGTCGAGGCCGTCGAACGTGAATTCCGTCATCGAGTTCTGGATCACACTGGTGACGAACTGGACCATCAGCTGCTGGAAGTCGGCTACGGTTTTAACACCCGCCAGATGCTGGGCAAGACGCCGCCGCACCAGCTTTGCCAGCGGCTTTTCGATATAGCGGGAGACCACAGGGAACTGCAGGCGGATCATAATGTGGACCAGTGCTTCGTTATGCAGCAACCGTTCCACCACTGCCGGTACTTCGTCGTCCCGGAAGGGACGGATGTCATCAAAGGAATTCATGGCTCAATCATTCAGATGGACAACTAAGGTTGCAAGCAGTCTGGCACCAAGGACTTCCCTGCGCCAATCCAAATTGTAACGGAATGATGACACACATCATGGGAACCCATTTTGATACAAATTGCTGGATCGACGCCGGATTTTCCATGTCCCCATAATGAGGGAAACGCTACACTGACCATCTTGGCCTTTACCATAACCAATTGGAATTATTGACATCTGTAAGGGAAGGATTGCAACGCATGACACCACTGAGCCCGGCTGACCAACTATTCCTCTGGCTAGAGAAACGCCAACAACCCATGCATGTGGGGGCGCTGGTGCTGTTTTCATACCCCGAGGGTGCAGGCCCCAAATATGTGACCGAGTTGGCCGAATCCCTGCGCGCGTTCCAGTCCCCCGAACGCCCCTTCAACCAGAAACTGGTGAACCGTTTTGGCCAGTATTTCTGGGAAGAGGACGACCATTTCGACCTGGAACACCACTTCCGCCACGAAGCCCTGCCCAAGCCGGGCCGGATTCGCGAGCTGCTGGCGCTGGTGTCCGCCGAGCACAGCAACCTGATGGACCGCGAGCGCCCCATGTGGGAATTCCACCTGATCGAGGGCCTGCAGGGCCGCCGGTTTGCGGTGTATTCCAAGGCCCACCATTGCATGATGGACGGCATCGCCGCCATGCGCACCACCCTGCGCACGTTCAGCACCGATCCCACCGAAACCGGCCGTCCGCCGGTGTGGGCCATGCCGCCCCGCAAACGGCCGGAAGGGCTGCCCAGCGCCACCGAAATGGTGAGCGGCCTGTCGAAATTCGCCGACGGTGCCGGCAAGCAGCTGGCCACCCTGCCGGTGATCGCCCGGGAAATGGCCAAATCGATCCGCAAGTCCCGCAGCCAGAAGTCGGATTATGTTTCGATTTTCCAGGCTCCCCACAGCATCCTGAACGAGCCCATCACCGGATCACGCCGTTTTGCCGCACAGTCCTGGCCGTCGGAGCGCTTCAAGAAGGTGGCGAAGGCGTTTCATTGCACGATGAACGACATCGTGCTGGCCGTGTGCGGCAGCGCGCTGCGGGATTACCTGATCAGCCAGCACGCCCTGCCCGACAAACCGCTGATCGCGATGGTACCCATGTCCATCCGCCGGGATGACAGCGACAGCGGCAACCAGATCGCCATGATCCTGGCCAATCTGGGCACCCATGTGGCCGACCCCGCCACCCGGATCGAGATCATCAAGGCCTCGATCAAGGATGCCAAGGACCGCTTCAAGGGCATGACCCCGGAGCAGATGCTGAATTACACCGCGCTGATGATGGCGCCGGCCGGCTTCAACATGCTGACAGGCCTGCTGCCGCAATGGGCCCCGTTCAACGTGGTGATATCCAACGTGCCGGGACCGAAAAAAACGCTGTTCTGGAACGGGGCGAAGATGGAAGGTATGTATCCAGTGTCCATTCCCATTGACCGCATCGCACTGAACATCACCCTGCTCAGTTATGTGGACCATCTGGAATTCGGCCTCACCGCCTGCCGGCGCACCCTGCCGTCCATGCAGAAGCTGCTGACCTATATCGAAAACGGCATTCGCGAGCTGGAAATTGCGGCGGATCTGTAAACGAAGCTGATCTATAAAAGAAGCGGGAGCCTTCAGGCGAAGCGCTCCCACAGGTCTTCGAACTGCCGCGCAAACGCCGCCACCAGGCCTGCATCGGACGTCACCAGAATGTTCTCGTGATTCAGTTCCGATGCGCTGCGCGTCCAGTTGAAACTGCCGTTCAGCAGCAAATCCCCGTCAAACAGCGCGAATTTGTGATGCATGTGATAGGGCGTGTCATCAATTCGCACCGGCACCCCCTGGCGCCGCAGCAGATCAACATCACTACCCTCATCGTTGCATTTATCGTTGTCGCTGATGATGCGCACGCGGATGCCCCGGTGATGGGTTTTCAGAACGGCGTCAGAGATGCGATCGTCCGAAATCGTGAACACGCAGATATCCACCGATCGCTGCGCCTGATGCAGGCAATCCACGATCGCGTTGCGACAGGCATTGCCCGGGCTGAAGTGGGCCTGGCTGCGGACGGGGTCCGGCGCGGTTGCATCCAGCGTCCTGATGACCTGCTCCAGCCAGCGCAACGACGCGGAAGCATCGGTATCACCCGTCGCCAGCGCCTGCTGCACCTGATCGAAGGCGCGATTGCGGGCAAAGCGGCGCAACTCTGACGATAACGGCAGGGCTACGTTCCGCAACGCTATCTTTTCATCGTTTTCCAGGTGGCGGTCGACAAAGGATTGCTGGAGCCATTGGGCAAGCGACGATTGATCCATGACGCATCCTTCTCGAACGGTGACGTGCAGAAAAAAGCCCGGATTGGGGTCCGGGCCTTTTGTATCAGCTGGCAGACAATTATTCAAACACGAGGTGAGGCCCTTGTTCCCACTGCAATCCAGTACCCTGCGCTGACTTTCGAATTTTTCGGCGTTATCATGCACCGCGTGACCGCTCATCCATCTGCCACGCTTTCCGGTGAACCCCATGTCCCTGCTGCAATCCGCACCCGACGTCCCACTTGCCCCGGCCCCCTGGCACCTCGCGGGCAGCGGCTATATCCTGGCGCTGCGGATGCCGGGCAACCTGCTGGACGATCCGACTTTCATTCCCGACAGCCTGCAAGGTTCCCGCAAAGGCAAACTGGCCTATGTGATGTTTGTGGACTACAGCGCATCGGATGCCGGCCCCTATCACGAACTGCTGTACATTCCCGGCAGTTTCCGTTTCAACCAGAGCCGGCACCTGTCGATCACGCGGATTTATGTGTCCACCTGGGATTCGGTGGTGAATGGCCGCAACAACTGGGGCATCCCCAAGAACCGCTGCAACTTCGCCGTCGACTACGGGACGGAGCAGGACAACATCCGGCTGACGACCGACGCAGGCACCCTGATCGCGGAACTGACCCTGCGCACGCGGCGCTGTTTTCGCATCCCCACCACCACGGCAATGGTGCCGGAAAAGCCGCGCACGCTGGGCCAGCACCTGGGCGGACAGCAATTCCTGTATGCACCGTCCAGCAGCGGCCATATCAAACCGGCGCAGTTGCTGGACGTCCGTTGCAATCCGGAATTATTTCCCGATATCAGCCAGGGCCAGGTTGTTGCCTGCCTTCGCGTGACCGATTTCAAAATGGTGTTTCCAACCGCCCGGGTGGAATCCATCGCGGGCAGACAATAAACCCTTTATGACGGTGGCCGTTCAGCGCATACTGCGCAGGATTTTCCACCACCAGCTGCACAGTCGCCATGGCCCTGAAATCCACCATTTTCAAAGCGGATGTCCAGATTTCCAACATGGACGCCAACTATTACGCCACCCATTCCCTCACGCTGGCGCAACATCCCTCCGAAACCGAAGAGCGGCTGATGCTGCGGCTGCTGGCTTTCATGCTGCACGCCAGCGACCGGCTGGAATTTGGCAAGGGCCTGAGCAATGAGGAAGAAGCGGCGCTATGGGAAAAGGATCTGACCGATCACGTGACCCTGTGGATCGAAGTGGGCACGCCGGATGAGAAGCGCGTACGCAAGGCCTGCCACCGTGCCGACCGCGTGATCATCTACGCCTACGGCAGCCGCGCCGTACCGGTCTGGTGGCAGCAGAACCAGAAGGATCTGGAGCGCTTCGACAACCTGTCGGTGTTCGGCGTCAGCAAAGCCTTCAGCGACCAGTTGACGGCCATGTGCGAACGCACCATGCAGCTGCAATGCACGATCCAGGACGGCATGGCCTGGATATCCAACGCGAAGGATACGCTGCAGGTGGAGCTGGAACAGCTCAAGTAGCCACTTCGCGACACCGGCCTTCAATCCTCAAGCGTGGGCCGGTCCAGATTTTCCGTCACTTCCAGCCACAGCACGTTCACAATGCCGAACGCGCAGGCCAGCAGTACGCCCAGAATCCAGGTGAAATACCACATAACTTGTTTCTCCTTCCGGTCGCTGAATCAATACAGTGAATGGGAGTGCTGCGCGATGTGGTCCGTGCTGATGCGGCCCCACATCTTCGCGTAACTCCAGAGGGTGTAACCCAGTACCGCCGGCACGAACACACAGGCCACCAGCAGCATGATGTTCAGGGTCAGCGCACTGGAGGTGGCGTCCCACATGGTCAGGCTGTGATGGGGATTCAGGCTGGACGGCAGCACGAACGGAAACAGCGCAATGCCTGCGGTGGCGATGATGCTGGCCACCGCCAGACTGCTGGTGAAAAACGCAGTGCCTTCGCGCTGGCGGCTGGCCAGGATCGCGGTTATGAAGGGCAGGCCAAGCCCCAGCAAAGGAACCGCCACCAGCACCGGATAATCTGCAAAATTCTGCAGCCACGCGCCCGATGTCACCTGCACGGTTTTCGCCAGCGGATTGGCGACACCATTGGGATCGCCCATGGTCAGGATTGCCATGCCGTCGATGCCGTACAGAATCCAGAGGCCACCAACGCCGAACAGGATCGACGTCAGCGTCGCCATCCACGCCGATGTTTTATTGGCACGCCGGCGCAAATCGCCTTCGCACTTCATGCCCAGCCAGACACTGCCGTGCATCACCAGCATGGCGAGACTCAGCACACCGCACAACAGCGGAAACGGCGTGAGCAGGCCGAACAATCCGCCCTGATACGATGGCCGCAGATATTCATCCAGATCAAACGGCAGCCCCAGAAACAGATTGCCGAACGCCACGCCAAACATCACCGGCGGCACCACCGAACCGGCGAACAACGCCCAGTCCCAGTTGTTGCGCCAGCGGGCCGAATCCATTTTCGAGCGGTAATCGAATCCCACCGGCCGCAGGAACAACGCCAGCAGCGTGATGATCAGCGCCGTGTACAATCCGGAAAACGCGCTGGCATACACCATGGGCCAGGCTGCAAACAGCGCGCCGCCCGCCGTCACGAACCAGACCTGATTGCCTTCCCAGTGCGGACCCACGCTGTTGAGCATCACGCGCCGTTCGCTGTCGTTTTTACCCAGCCAGGGCAACAGGGTACCCACTCCCATGTCGAAGCCGTCAGTGACGGCGAAGCCGATCAGCAGCACGCCCACCAGTACCCACCAGACCAGTTTCAATGTTTCGTAATCGGTAATCATGCGTGTACTCCTGTGGCGGAAGAATTCGGATCAA
>JBMOPR010000657.1:0-8461 GCA_049323075.1 Pseudomonadota bacterium | reverse complement strand
GAGATCGTCGCGGGTGGACAGCTCCAGCAGCTGCATGAACTGGTTGTTCAGCATCAGGTCCGCTTCCACCAGGTCACGGAACTGCCAGATCAGTTCCAGGAAATTCTTGTTGTAGTGGGTAACTGCATAATCCAGCACGCAAATGGTGCCGAAGGGTGTGCCGTCGGGCCAGTAGATGGGCACGCCCAGATAGGAATTGAAGCGGTTGTTCTCCATCATCGGATTGCCGCGCCAGACCGTATTGCTGGTGGCATGATTTTCATACACTTGCGCGCAGTCCTGCACCACCTTGCGACAGAACAGGTTGGTGTCACGCCCGAACGTATCACCGGCCTTGTAAGGATTGGCTGAATTGGAGTTGGCGATGACGGTCTGGAAGCCACGCGAGGTGTACTGCGAGACATAGGCAGTGGGGGCTTCATACAACCGCGCCATCAGGTCTACGGTCGTCTGCCATTTTTTCAGTGAAATCATCGGATTCTGTTGTTCAAGAATCCATTCGTCGTGATTGAACATGGCCGATGATACAGAGTGGGGAAAGAATAGACATGAGTATAGTCAGTAATAAAACCGGAAACCGCGAAATGCGCAAAATTAACGGAATTCGATTTTGTTTTGCGAACAATGTCCGTTCTTCAGTGGCGCCAGAACATCGGCGTGAACAGCACCAGCAGGGTGAATATTTCCAGCCGCCCCAATAACATGGCGGCACACAAAATCCATTTGGCGGGGTCGCTCACCGCAGCATAATGCAGGGTGACATCCCCCAGTCCAGGTCCCAGGTTATTGAGACAGGCCGCGACAGCGGAAAAGCCGGACAGAAAATCCATGCCGGTGAGCAGCAGCAGCAGGAACAGGACACAGAACGTGAGCAGGTAAATGCCGAAAAATCCCCAGACGGCTTCCACCACCCGGTCCGGTACCGCCCGGTTGGACAGTTTCACCAGAATCATGGCCTTGGGGTGCATCAGCCGGCGCACTTCGCGCAGGCCCTGCTTGAACATCAGGTTCACCCGCACCATTTTCAGCCCGCTGCCGGTGGAACCGGCACAGGCGCCGATGAAGCTGGCCATGATCAATGCGGTGGCCAGCATCGGGTGCCAGCTGGCGTACTGCGCCACGCCAAAACCGGTGGTGGTGATCACGGAGACAGATTCGAACAGGGCGTGGCGCAATGACAGGGCCGGATCGGCCATGCCGGTGGTGGTCAGCAGGCCGATGAACACCAGGGCGCTCACGCCGGCCACCACAAAAAAATAGAATCGCACTTCGCCGTCGGCGGCGTACTGGCGCAGGCTGCGGCGGCGCCAGGCGATGAAATGCAGGCCGAAATTCATGCCGGCCAGCAGCATGAACACAATGGCCACTGCTTCGATGGCGGCGCTGTTATAGAAACCCAGACTGGCGTCGTGAGTGGAGAAGCCGCCGATGGAAACCGTGGAAAAACTGTGACAGATGGCGTCGAACAGATCCATGCCGCACAGCCAGTAGCCCAGCGCGCAGGCGACGGTGAGCGCGACATAGATGTACCAGAGCGAGCGCGCTGTTTCGGTCACCCGGGGCGTAAGCTTGCTGTCCTTCACCGCACCCGGCGTTTCCGCCCGGTACATCTGCATGCCGCCGACGCCGAGCATGGGCAGGATCGCCACCGCCAGCACGATGATGCCCAGCCCGCCCAGCCACTGCTGCTGGTGTCGATAATAGAGCAGCGACTTCGGCAACTGGTCAAGGCCGGTGAACACGGTAGCACCGGTGGTGGTGAAGCCGGACACGGATTCGAACAGCGCGTCGGTAAATGCCAGGCGCAGATCCTGCCCCAGCAGATAGGGCAGCGCGCCGAACAGGCTCAGCACACTCCAGAACAGCGTCACGATGATGAAACCGTCGCGTACCCGCAGTTCCCGGCGCCGGTTCTGCACCGGCAGCCAGCACAGCAATCCGCTTAGCAATGTCGCCAGGAAGGAATACAGGAAGCGCAACATATCGGCTTCACCATACAGCGCCGCCACCAGCACCGGCACCAGTAGCGTGCCGCTGTAGATCATCAGCAGCTGGCCGAAAATTCGCAGGATGATGGCGGGACGCATGCAGCGTATCCAGTGTCAGAAGAACGTGATGCCGACCTGGAACAGACGCTCGACATCCTGGATGCGGCGCTTGTCGATCAGGAACAGGATCACGTGATCTTCCGACTGCACCACGATGTCGTCGTGGGCGATGAGGACTTCATTCTTGCGCACGATGGCGCCGATGGTGGTGCCTTCCGGCAGATCGATGTCGCCGATGGCCTTGCCCACCACTTTCGAGGATTTTTCGTCGCCGTGGGCAATCGCCTCGATGGCCTCCGCCGCGCCGCGCCGCAGCGAGTGCACGTTCGCTACGTCACCGCGCCGCACGTGGGTGAGCAGGCTGCCGATGGTGGCCTGCTGCGGTGAGATTGCAATGTCGATGTCGCCGCCCTGGACCAGATCCACGTAGGCCGGGTTGTTGATCAGCGTCATCACCTTGCGCGCACCCAGGCGCTTGGCCAGCATCGACGACATGATGTTAGCCTCGTCGTCGTTGGTGACGGCGAGAAAAATATCCGTCTCCTCGATGCTCTCTTCCAGCAGCAGATCCTGGTCCGATGCATTGCCGCGGATCACCACCGTCTTGTTGAGTTTTTCCGCCAGGAACGCGCAGCGGCCCGGATTGCGCTCGATGATTTTCACCTGGTAGCGGTTTTCCAGGGCATCGCACAGGCGCTCGCCGATGTTGCCGCCGCCAGCGATGAGAATGCGCTTGTAGTTGTGTTCCAGTCCGCGCAGCTCGCTCATCACCGCGCGGATATGATTTTTCGCGGCGATGAAAAATACTTCGTCATCGGCCTCGATCACCGTGGTGCCTTCGGGAATGATGGGGCGGTCACGGCGGAAAATCGCGGCCACGCGGGTGTCGATGCTGGGCATGTGCTGGCGCAGGAAGCGCAGTTCGCGGCCCACCAGCGGCCCGTTGAAGTACGCGCGGACTGCCACCAGCTGCGCCTTGCCCTCCGCGAAGTCCAGCACCTGCAGTGCACCCGGATGTTCGATCAGGCGGGTGATGTAATGGGTCACCACCTGCTCGGGAGAAATGATCACGTCGATGGGAAAGGCGTCGATGCCGAACAGGCCGTTGCGGTTCAGATAGCTGGCGGAACGCACGCGGGCAATCTTGGTGGGTGTGCGGTGCAGCGAGTACGCCACCTGGCAGGCCACCATGTTGATCTCGTCGCTGTTGGTGACGGCGATCAGCATGTCGGCGTCGTCGGCACCGGCCTGGCGCAGCACGCTGGGGTAGGACGCCATGCCCTGCACGGTGCGGATGTCGAAGCGGTCCTGCAGTTCATGCAGGCGCTCGGCGTTGGTGTCCACCACCGTGATGTCGTTGTGTTCGCTGGCGAGGTTCGCTGCCAGCGTGCCGCCAACCTGTCCTGCTCCGAGGATGATGATTTTCATGCTGACTCCGCGCTCCGTTTCACCCGCGCATAATAAAATCCGTCATGACGGCCAATCTGTGGAAACAGTTGCCGGCCGCAGTCCGCCGCTTCGCCCCAGGGTGCCACGATCAACTCTTCCACCGCATTTTTCTGCTGCTTCAGAAAAGCGTGCACCACCCGCATGTTTTCCTGCGGCAATACCGAGCAGGTGGCGTACAGCAGGGTGCCGCCGGGCTTCAGCAGTCCGAACGCCATTTCCAGCAGCCGCAACTGCGTGGCCGCCAGCTTGCCGATATCGCTGCGTTTGCGCAGCCACTTGATATCCGGATGACGGCGGATCACGCCGGTGGCGGAACAGGGCGCGTCCAGCAGGATGCGGTCGAAGCGCGGCCCGTCATGGTGGGTCGCGTATTCTTCCAGTGTGGAATGCACCACGCTGGCGTGCAATTGCAGGCGTTGCAGATTCTGTTCCACCCGCTGCAGGCGCTTGGCGTCGGCGTCCAGCGCCACCAGTTCGCCCAGCTGCGGCTGCAGCTCCAGCAGATGACCGGTTTTGCCACCGGGTGCGGCGCAGGCATCCAGCACGCGCTCGCCGGGCTGGGGGTTGAGCAGGAAGGCACTCAGTTGCGCCGCTTCATCCTGCACCGACACCCAGCCGTCATTGAAATGGGGCAGCTGCTGCACGCCCACGGCCTGCTCAAGATACACCGCGCTGTCCGCCAGTTCCCCCGCCCGCGCTGCAATGCCCGCGGTTTTCAGCAGACGCAGATAGTCCTCGCGGGAGGTCCGCAGCCGGTTCACCCGCAGGCACATGGGGCCGGGTTCATTGTTGGCGCGCAGAATGGCGTTCAGCTGGTCGGGCCAGGCGGCGGCGAGGCCGTCGATCAGCCATTGCGGATGCGAGGTCTGGATCGCCAGCGAATCCGGCAGCTGTTGCTCCAGATTCTGCTTTTCCCGCTGGGCACTGCGCAGCATGCCGTTGATCACTTTCACCGCCCATTCCTTTTTCAGCTGGCGGCAGGCTTCCACCGTCTCGGCAATGGCAGCGTGATCGGGAATGCGCAGGTAGAACATCTGGTACAGGCCAACCAGCAGCAGTGCGTGCAGGTCGGCGTCGCGATCCTTGAACGGCTGGCGCATCAGCGGCGCGGCCAATTTGTCCAGGCGGGTGAACCAGCGGCACACGCCGAAGCAGAGTTCCTGCACCAGGCCCTGGTCTTTTTCCTGCTCCGTCAGTTGCGGCAGCAGTTCCGCCAGGGATTTGGGCTGGGTGTTCTGGCGGTTCAGGGGCAGCACCTGTGCCAGTCGTTCGGCAGCCAGGGCGCGGGCGTTTTTGATGGTGCTGTCGGCGGCGTTCAGACGCATGTCAGGCAAGGTCCTGGTGCAGGAAAAGAGTGCTGCTCACAGGAATCGCTTCCCGGCTTGCAGCCAGTCGGCCCTGGAATTGAGAAGGGCCGCCACCGGCAAGCACTTGCCGCCGGGCAGTTGCAGTTCGGTCAGCCGCAGCAGGCCATCACCCGTTGCCACGGTGACGCCGTCACGGGATACATCCAGCAGGGTGCCGGGAGCGGCCTGATGATTGCCGGTCTGGCGCTCGGCTTTCCAGACGCGGATGGTGTCGCCGTCCAGTTCCGTGTGGGTCACGGGCCAGGGGTTGAAGGCGCGGATCAGGTTGTGCAGGTCGGCGGCGGACCGGGTCCAGTCCAGCTTCGCCTCTTCCTTGGTGAGCTTGTGGGCGTAGGTGGCCAGGCTGTTGTCCTGTGCTTGCGGTTTCGCGGCGCCGGCCGCCAGCTGCTCCAGGGTTTCCAGCAACGCCGGCGCGCCGATCTGTGCCAGCCGGTCGTGCAGGCTGCCGCCGGTGTCGTCGGCAGAAATGGGTGTGGTGACTTTCAGCAGCATGGCACCGGTGTCCAGGCCCACGTCCATCTGCATCAGGGTGACCCCGGTTTCACGGTCGCCCGCCGCAATCGCCCGCTGGATTGGTGCCGCGCCGCGCCAGCGCGGCAGGATCGACGCATGCACATTGATGCAGCCCAGCCGGGGAGCATCCAGCACCGCCTTGGGCAGGATCAGGCCGTAAGCCACCACCACCATCAGGTCGGCGTTCAGTGCCTGCAGCTGCGCCACATCGTCGGCGTTTTTGAAATTCACTGGCTGGTACACCGGAATGCCGTGTTCCTGGGCCAGGGCCTTTACCGGGCTGGGGGTCAGCTTGCGGCCACGTCCGGCCGGACGGTCCGGCTGGGTGTAGCAGGCGATCACCCGGTGGCGGGAGCCGAGCAGGGCCTGCAGCTGGATGGCGGCGAACTCCGGCGTACCGGCAAAAATCAGGTTCAGGGGAGCTGTCACGGGGTGGAAAGTCTCCGGGCGGGAAGGATCGCGGCCTCAGCGGGCACGCACTTTTTCCTGTTCCTTGTGTTCCTTCTCCAGCTTCTTGCGGATGCGGTCGCGCTTGAGCTTGGAGATATGGTCCACGAACAGTTTGCCGTCCAGGTGATCCAGTTCGTGCTGGATGCACACCGACAGCAGGCCGTCCGCCACCAGTTCGTACGGCTGGCCGTCTCGGCCCAGGGCCTTCAGGCGGATCTTTTCTGCCCGGGTCACGGTTTCATAGAACCCCGGCACCGACAGGCAGCCTTCGTCATATTGCTGCTCGCCCTCGATCACCTCGAAGGTGGGATTGATCAGCACCAGCGGCTGGTTTTTCTCCTCGCTGGTGTCGATCACCACGATGCGTTCGTGCACGTTGACCTGGGTTGCAGCCAGCCCGATCCCGGGCGCGGCATACATGGTTTCCAGCATGTCGTCACATAATTTGCGTATTTTGTCGTCAACAACTGTGACCGGCTTGGCCTTTGTACGCAGACGAGGATCAGGAAATTCGAGAATATCCAGCAATGCCATCTTGAGAACGCCGCTTAACTAGTATAACTATGAAAACTGTTGCTAAGATTATGATCGTACAGGATTTGCGCGGCACGGCGGGAAAAACGCCTGCCTGTGCGAAAGTTCGGGCTATAGTTAAAAAACAAGGTTTTAAGTCTATAGTTAAACTTGCGCTCGATTGCGGGTGATTCTGCGGGAATGCCTGTAGAACAAGCCGCTTTTCCGCAGGTGAACAAGCACAAACAAGCAAATATAGCTGCCTGGCGCCAGGCGTTCATAATGATAAAGGGATTCTCACCATGATGAAATCATTTCTCAGGCTCGTCGGCGGCTGTCTGGTTGGTGTCGCCCTGCAGGCTACGGCGGCAGAGCTGAAGCCTGGGCATCCGGACGTGTACCCCGTCAAGAAGGGCGATACGCTGTGGGACATTTCCAGCGCGTTCCTGAATGATCCCTGGTTATGGCCGGAACTGTGGCAGGTCAACCCCCAGATCGAGAATCCCCACCTGATTTATCCAGGCGACCTGATCAAGCTGGTCTATGTCGATGGCAAGCCGGTGCTGACCCTGGAACGGGGTCAGCGCACCGTTACCTACAAGAAGGGCGACACCATCAAGCTGAGCCCGCAGGTGCGGACAGAACAGCTGGATACCGTGATCCCCGCGATTCCGCTGGAATATATCCAGGGCTTCCTGGTGGATAACCGGGTGCTCAGCGAGGAAGAGATCAACCTGTCGCCCTATCTGGTCGCCGGCGACGAGAAACACATTGTGATGGGTGTGGGCGATTATGTGTATGGCCGCGGTGACTGGTCACAGCCCCACCAGAACTACGGTGTGTTCCGCAAGGGCCCTGTTTACATGGATCCCGACACCAAGGAAGTGCTGGGCATTGCCGCACTCGATATGGGCATGGCCCGCTACGAAAGTGCCGAGGGTGATGTCGCGCGTTTCAAGCTGACCAAGTCGAAGGAAGACATCCGGCCGGGTGATCGCCTGATTCCCACCGAAGAGCGCAAACTGGATTCCGTGTTTCATCCCCGCTCGCCCGGTTCTGACATGCAGGGCCACATCATTCATGTGTTCAGCGGCGTGCGTAATGTCAGCCAGTATGACGTGGTGGTGCTGAACCTGGGTGACCGGGATGGTATCAGCATTGGTGATGTGCTGGCGGTGCATGGCAAGGGCGAAACCGTGAAGGATCAGGTGACCGGCGAGCTGGTAAAACTGCCGGACGAGCGCCGTGGCGTGCTGATGGTGTTCCGCACGTTCGAGAAAGTCAGTTACGGCCTGATCCTGCGCGCAGAAGCACCGCTGCAGGTGCTGGATGTGGTGAAAAATCCGAAATAACGTTTCCTGTTCTGCTTTATGAAAAGGCCTGCGATGCAGGCCTTTTTTGTTGTAGTCGTGGTGTAGGGACTGAGGTTACGGTCTGGCGCGGCGCCGGTGCAGCCAAACCAGGGCAAGTGCCAGCACAATGAACGTCAGGCTGGCAGGTTCGGACACTTCCTGGGTTCGGACAGTAATGGACTCTATGTACGGGCTGCCGCCTTCCGGCATGTAAAGGTCCAGCTGATTGCCTGACAGGGAACCCTGCCAGTATTTTCCCGTGCCCATTTCAGTGCCCATGGAGCCGTCCGGACCACCGCTCATGCTGATGCGGGTGTTGTAGGCGCGGTAATCATCATCGTCCGGTGAAATGCCCGAATCGTCGGCGCCCGTATTGAAGGCAATGCCGATCAGTTCCACCTGCGCGCTGAATCCCAGGATCAGGCGGTCCAGGTAGTTCAGTGCGGTGCTGCCGCAGCCAGGCACGTCGCAGGCGCCAAGGCCCGCATATTCCTGCTGCAGGTAAACGTACGCTGGCACGCCCGTGGTCATATTCCCCTCGGCGTCCTCCGGCCAGTATTCGGCGGCGACGCTCAGGGTCAGATCCTGTTGGGTCCAGTTGAAAAAGCGGTAACTGCCCTCCACTGCCGGCCCGTTCCAGGCGCTGCCGTCAGCACCCTGGCCGGTGACAGGTGTGGTGCCATCCAGCAGAGCCAGAAAATTGAAGGTGATGATGTCGGCGCGGGATGGCAGTGTTGAAAGCGAGAGAAGCAGAAATAACAGGAAACGG